>JAISTY010000003.1 GCA_031272375.1 Opitutaceae bacterium
ACCGACGCCATCCTCGAACTCCGCCTCTACCAGCTCACCGGTCTCGAACGCGACAAAATCGAGGCCGAATACATGGAACTCATGAAACTCATCGGCGAACTCCGCGACATCCTCGGCTCCGACGAGAAACTCTCCGGCGTCATCAAAACCGAACTCGCCGCGCTCGCCGAAAAATACGGCGACGAACGCAAAACCCAAATCGAGGCCGCCGCCGGCGAATTCCGCATGGAGGACATCATCCCCAACGAGGGCTGCGTCATCACCGTCTCCCATCACGGCTTCATAAAACGCACACCCGTCGCCGATTACCGCGTCCAGAAACGCGGCGGCAAGGGCGTCATCGGCACCGAGACTTATGACGACGACTTCGTCGAGCACCTCTTCACCGCCAGCACGCACGATTATATATTATTCATCACAAGCAAGGGCCAGTGCCTCGCGAAAAAAGTCTATGACATCCCGGAGGGCGCGCGCACCACGAAGGGAAAATCCGTCTCCAGTTTCCTCGCCCTCGACACCGGCGAGAAAATCGCCGCGATGCTCTGCGCCGAAACCTTCGCGCCCGACGCCTTCCTCGTCATGGCGACCGCCCGCGGCATCATCAAAAAAACCGCCCTCGACGCCTACGAAAGCGCGACCCGCGAGGGCGGCGTCATCGGCATCAACCTCGATGAAAACGACACCGTCATCGGTTGCGTGCTCACAAACGGAAACGACGAACTCATCCTCGTCTCCCACCAGGGCCTCGCCGTCCGCTTCCGCGAAAAAGATGAAAACGGCGAAGCCCTCTTCCGCGCCACCGGACGCGCCACCGCGGGCGTCACCGGCATGCGTTTCAAATTGGAAAGCGACCGCCTCGACGCCATCGAGGTCGTCCGCCACGACGCCAAGTTCCTTGTTGCCAGCGAGTCCGGTCTCGGCGTCCGCACGCGTTTCGAGGACTACCGGCTCATCAACCGCGGCGGCACCGGCGTCTGGGCGATAGACATGCCCGACGGCGTGAACATCGCCGGCGCGCTGGGCGTCCGCGACGACACGGAAATCATGCTCCTCACCGCGAAGGGCCAGAGTGTCCGTTGCCCGGTCAACACCATCCGCGAAGTGGCGCGCGGCGCCAAGGGCGTGAAGCTCATCAACTTGGATGAAGGCGACAAGCTGCTGTCGCTGGCGCGCGTCGTGGAAACCGACGAGCAACAAGCCGCCACCGCGTGACGCTCCGCCACTTAACAATTAACAACGAGTAATGGATAAAGACTCCTCCGTGTTCCCCGTGTCCCTGCGGTGAAAAAACCTTCCGCGTTTTGGGTGGCGGTCAGAAGAGGGGGGCGGCGGAGTCGGCGGGGACAAGACGGTGGGGCGGAAGCTGGGTGCGGAACCAGGCGCGTTGCTTGCGGACAAGCCGCCGCGTGCGTTGGACAATCGCCTCAAGGAGGGCGTCGCGCGACAAGCCGCCGTCAAGGTGGGCAAGGGTTTCGCGGTAGCCGATGGCGGAGACGGCGGCGGGGTTCTTTTCGAGACCGAGGGCGCGGAGGCGGCGGACTTCGTCCACAAGCCCGGCGTCGAGCATCGCGGCGGCGCGGCGGCAGACGCGCGCGTCGGTGTCGGCGGGGTCGCGGGTGAGTTCGGCGCAGTGGATTTCCCAGCCGGCGAAGGGCGGCGGCAGGTTGTCGAAGGCCGCCTTTTGGTCGGCGAGGGTGCGGCCGGAGGCGAGGCAGCGTTCGAGGGCGCGGGTGACGCGGCGGGGGTTGGCGGTGTCGAGGGCGCCGAGGCCGCCGGGGTTGAGGCGGCGGAGTTCGGCAAGGAGCGCGGGCAATTTTTCCGTCTCAAAAAGGGCGGCGACGCGCGCGCGGATTTCCGGGGGGACAGCGATGGCGTCGGCGACGGGGGTGAACCAGGCTTTCAGATAAAAACCGCTGCCGCCGGTGACGAGCACCTCCCTGCCGCGGGCGCGGATGCCGGCGGCGGCTTGTCGCGCGAGCGCGGTGTAGCGGGCGACGTCCATCGGCTCGGAGACGTCGTTGGTGTCAATGAGGTGGTGGGGGACGGCGGCGCGTTCGGCGGGGGTGGGCTTGGCGGCGCCGATGTCCATGCCGCGGTAGAAAAGGGTGGCGTCGCAGGAGATGATTTCGGCGTTGTGGTCCGCGGCCCATTGGAGGGCGCGGGCGGTTTTGCCGACGGCGGTGACGCCGGTGAGGATGTGGAGGCGCATGGCGGCGCGCGGGGCGGGTCAGTTGGCGGGGGCTTTTTTGGGGTGGCCGACGGGGTGGTTGAGGAGGGGTTGCTGGGCGGGGCGGAGTTTGAGGGCGGATTTGAGGCGGTCGGCGAGCTGCGTGGTGCGGGGGACGGTGGCGAGGCCGGCGGCGGCGGCGAAGAGGCAGATGTTTTGGGAGACGTTGCCGGCGTCGAGGGCGGCCCAGCGTTGTTTGTTGAACTCCGGCGAATTGCCGAAGCGCTCGAAGTCGGAGACGAGGAGAAGGATGACGGGGGCGTTGGCGACGGCGGACTGGGCGCCGGCGGCGAGGGGGCGGAGGTCGCCGGTGGCGACGAGTTTGAGGGCGGGGGCGGAGGCGTCGTGGAGGTAGGCGGCGTCGGGGTGGAGGACGTAGAGGTCAATGTCCTGTTTGTTGCGGGCGGTGGGGGCGGTGCGGCGTCCGTCGGGGCGGTTGATGCCGTTGGCGGCCCAGAGGAGGTCGGAGAGTTCCTGTTTGGAGAGCGGGGCGGGGTCGAAGTCGCGGATGGAGCGGCGGTCGGCGAGGGCGCGCATGAGGGGCGCGGGGCGGTTCAGATCGGGCGGGGCAAGCGGGATGGTTTCGGCGGGGGCGGCGGCGAGGGCGGTTAAGCACAGCGGGGCGCAAAGGACGGCACAAAGGACACGGAGGGCGGAATTTCGGGTTTTCATTTTCGGGAAGAAGACAAAGGCGTTGGCCAACACAGAGAGCACAGAGCGGGACGGAGGGCACGGAGTTTTTTTGGTTTTTTGGCTCACACGAAGACACGAAGGCACGAAGTTTTTTTTTTGTTAACCACTAATGAACACTAATTTGACACTAATTCAGAAGAGGTTTTGCGAAATCTTTCGCGGGAAGCACGTGGGGAGCCTCAATCTATTGCCCTTATTTGAGTTCCATGCGTTCTCTACGGTTAATTCGGTTGGGATGAGTGTTTGTGAGTGAACCACGCCAAAAAACAGGGTCTTCCGGCTCCCTCTTTTTATCTTCTGTTCAAAGGTTTTAAGACGCTTTTAGACCTTTGTGATACCCTTTGCGCCCTTTGTGTGAACCCAAAACAAAGCGAGACCGAGCGCGGCGAGGCCGAGCAGGAGGGCGGTGGTCGCGGGTTCGGGGACGGCGGTCAGGACAACGGAGAGTTTGCCGGCGTCCCATTGGGCGGCGGCGGCAAAGGGGGTGGTGCCAAGGTCGAAGGTGACGTTCACGCTTTCGAGGGCGGCGTCGGTGTAGGTGAGTAGGTCGAAGGTCGCGCCGGCACCGGTGTAGGCGGAGAGGTCAACGATGATGCCGTTGGAGAGGGTCAGGTTCGCCACGCTGCCGGTGATGTTGAGGGAGGAGGTGAAGGTGGCGTCGGCGATGGTGAAGAGGAGGGCGTTGGCGGAGAGGGAGCCACCGTTAAAGGTGATGGTGGCGGCGCCGGCGCCGGCGCTGATGTTGCCCGTGGCGGACAAGCTGCCGCCGTTGAGGGTGATGGAGCCGGTGGAGCCGGTGGCGTTGGCGAGGCGGATGTCGTTGTTGATGGTGCCGGTGCCGCCGGAGACGGTGACGATGCCGTCGCCGGCCTCGCCGACGAGGAGTGTTTTGGCGGAGACGAGGGAGCCGGCGAGGAGGTTGAGGGTGCCTTTGGTGCGGAAGGTGGCGTCGAAGACGGTGTTGCCGAGGGTGAGGGAGTTGCCGGAGGCGGTGAGCTGGACGGAGCCGCCGTTGATGTTGAGGATGCCGTTGCCGGCGTAAGTCGCGCCGGAGCTGGAGCCGATGTTGGTGTAGGTGCCACTGCCGAGGAGGAGGGTGCCGCCGGTGTTGACGTTGACAGTGGCGTTGCCGTTGGCGCCGAGGAGGAGGGCGCGGAGGTCGAGGAGGCCGCCGTTGTTGATGTTAACGGTGGTGTCGGAGTTGCTGACGGCGCCGATGCGGGTGGTGCCGGAGCTTTGTTTGAGGGTGCCGCCGTTGAGGTTGACGACGGGCGTGCCGCCGCCGGCGCTGCCAAGGTAGAGATCCGCGCCGGAGGTCGCGTTGACGGTGCCGCCATTGTTGATGTTGAGAACGCCGTTGGACATGGAGAAGCGGCTGCCGACGGTGACGCTGGCGGTGTCGCGGACCGTAAGGGTTGTGCCGGCGAGGCTGAGGGTGAGGTCGAGGGTGACACCGAGGGTGCCGCCGGAGAGGTCGGTGACACTGGCGCGGGAGAGGGTGGCGTTGTTGGTGGTGATGGTGCCGCCGGTCTGGGTGAAGTTGGCATGGCCGTTGGCACTGTTGCCAATGAGGAGGTTGTTGCCGACCTTGAGGGTGCCGCCGGAAACGATGACGTCGGCGTTGCCGCCGCGACCGACGTCGAGGTTGTTGCCGAGGGTGATGCTGCCGGAGAGGAGTTTGAGGGTGGCGTCGGAGCCGGTGCCGAGGCCGACGATGAGACCGGTGTTGG
>JAISTY010000029.1 GCA_031272375.1 Opitutaceae bacterium
TCTACGCGTGATAAGGGCAGTGCACGCCCTGCCCGCCCGCGACCGCTGCGCCGACGTGCTTGGCAGGCAACCCGCCCGCAGCGGTACCTCCGTCGGAGCCAATTACCGCGCCGTCACCCGCGCCAAATCGCCCCGGGACTTCGTCAATAAACTCAAAATCGTCGGGGAGGAATGCGACGAACCCATCTACTGGATGGAACTCATCATCGAATCCGGTCTCCTCGCGGAAAAGAAACTCACCGCCCTCCTCCAGAAAGCCAACGAACTCCTCGCGTTCACTGTCGCCTCCATAAAAACCACGAGGGAAAACCAGTCCGCATAACCCATCTCCAATCCCATCCGCACTAATCCAAATCGTAATTCGTAAATCGTAATTCGTAAATTTCATCATCATGTCCACCACCACCGACACCACCACCCGCAACATCAGCATCACCCTCCGCGTCTGGCGCCAGGCCGGAGCCGACGCCCCCGGCAAGTTCGTCGAATACCAGGCCAAGGACCTCAACCCCAACATGTCCTTCCTCGAAATGCTCGACGTCGTGAACAACGACCTCGAACGCGCCGGCGAGGATCCCATCGCCTTCGCCCACGACTGCCGCGAGGGCATCTGCGGCACCTGCTCCCTCGTCATCAACGGCAAACCCCACGGCCCCCACCGCCTCGTCGCCACCTGCCAGACCTACATGCGCAATTTCAACGACGGCGACACCGTCACCATCGAGCCTTTCCGCGCCCGACCCTTCCCCGTCGTGAAAGACCTCATCATAGACCGCTCCGCCTTCGACAAAATCCAGCAGGCCGGCGGCTTCATCTCCGTCCGCACCGGTGCCGCCCAGGACGCCAACGCCCTCCCCGTTTCCAAGAAAAACGCCGACCTCGCCATGGACGCCGCCGCGTGCATCGGCTGCGGAGCCTGCGTCGCCGCCTGCAAGAACGCCTCCGCCATGCTCTTCGTCGCCGCGAAAGTCTCGCAATACTCCCTCCTCCCCCAAGGCCAGCCTGAACGCGCCCGCCGCGTCCTTGCGATGGTGGACAAAATGGACGAACTCGGCTTCGGCAACTGCACCAACCAATACGAATGCTCGGCGGCTTGTCCCAAGGGCATCAGCCAGGACTTCATCGCCCGCCTCAACCGCGAGTATTTCAAGGCAACCCTCTCGGCCACCTTCAGCCCCGTCAGCGCCGGCTGACCGCCCGCGAAACCGCGGAACCGCCGCGCTCCTTGACAACCCCGGAGCCGCCGGAAAACCTCCCCCGCGTCCCTTGTTCTTTTGAGTGTTTTTCGGGAAAGAAAAAACGCCGCCTTCCAAGGCGAACCGGAAGGCTGGCGGCGGCTTGTTTCCCGTTTTTTGCCGGAGTGGCGGAATTGGCAGACGCAGCGGACTCAAAATCCGCCGCCCCCTAAAGGCGTGTGGGTTCGAGTCCCACCTCCGGCACCACTTGCCCCGCTTTTCCCTAAAAACATCCGCGCCGTCATCCGCTCGGGGGGATGGCGGTCGAAGGTGATGGCGGGCATTCCCAGCGCGGGCATCGTGTCCGAAAGCTCGCGGAGCGCGTCAAGAGCAAGGCGGCGGTCGGTGGCGTTGATCACGCGACGGGCAAAGCGCATCAGGCCTTCCAGCCCGTCCAAGTCCCCGATAGCGCGGGCGACCTCGTGACGGCTGAACAGCCCGCCATCCGCGCCAACGCGCGGCAGCCCGACGTCGGCGGATTGGCCTTCGTTTGCCGCTTCCGCTTTTGTCTTTCTCCGCAGCACCACGCGCCCGCCGTCAACGTCAATGGCGACCTCCGCCGTGTCAAAACATCCTCCACGGGGGCGTTTTCCCAGCCCTTGCCGTCAAAACCTTCCCGTTCCAGCTCGCGCTGCAAGGGCACATACGCCCCCGGATCCGCCTCCCGCATCCGCGCCACCTGTTCCGCAGCCGCCTCCGACAGCCGCGCCGCCTCATCCAAAATCCGCATGGAACGACCACACGCGTTCCGCGCGCCGCTTGAAATCCTCGCTCTCATGCCGCTTCCGCAGCTGCTCCGCCTTGCGTCGGCTGATGCCGGGATTGCGCCGCCCTGTCTTCGCGTCCCGCAGCAACGCGATCGCGCGCAGCCCATACAGGTATTCGGCCAAATCCCCAATCTCCACCTCCGACAGCCCCGCGTAAATGTCCGCGAACTCCCCGTTGGCCAGCCCCTCCACAAACGCCGCCGCCTCATCGAACATCCCGTTCAACTCCGCAGGCGTCACCTCGCGCTCCGCCTCGCGCGCGGCCAGCTGCCGCGCGTTAAACAGCGTCCGCACCGCTTGAATGACCGACTGTTCCAGAACATTTTTAACGCGGAACTCCGACCCTTGCAGCCGGTAGCCCAGCCCGCCGTCCTCGCCGAGCAACGGCAGCGGCGAGTCCGACATGAAGGACAACGCCAGCAACGCCGGAAACTCCACCCGCTCCACGCCCGGCTCCCGCGGCTGTTCCTCCGACAGCCCCAGCGCGGCCTCAATGCGCCCCGCCTCTTGCGGAAACGCCGACGAAAAATGCTCCACGACCCGCCGCGCCCAGCCCTCCAACTCCTCCAACCGCGCCGGATCCACCCGCACGTCATCCGTGGGAATGCCCTCCTCCGCCGCCCACATGCGCCAGTCCCCGCCTCTGCGCATGGCCAGCAGCCGATACTTCGCGTATTTCAGAAACGCCTCCATCCCCGCCTTGTCCAAACCCGCGAACACCGACGCCAGCGACGCCCCCGTGCGGTTCCCAAAGGCATCCAGCGTCCCGTTCAAAATCATCTCCTTGATGCGCCCCTCCGCCGTGAGACGCCGGGCGGTGACGATGTTGAAGGGATCGTTGGAATCCGTTTCGTCAATCCCCTCCAACCCGCGCAGCGCGGCGGCCAGCTTTGAAAACTCCTTCAACTCCGCCGAGCGGTCGAAAAACTTCCGGTCGAGCCAACGGCGGACGCCACGATACCAGCCCTTGGGTCGCCACGGCGGAACAAGATTTTCGGGCGGAATGGAAACGCCCCTCCGCCCTTCACGCAGCTCCGCCTTCGCAATTTCGGGAGCCAGCGCGAACTTGATCTCCGTCTCCCCCGGAGCGATCGGCATACCGTTCGCCTCCTTTATCGTTATCTTCCCTTCGTCCCAGATGACGTAGTTGTGCGTCCCCTCGCGCTCCGTCCGGCTCGCCCCGTCCCAATAGCGCAGCCCCGGAATGCCCGCTTTCTTCAACGCAAGCGACGCTGCCTTGTCCGACCCACGCGCCTTTTCGAGGGCACGGCAAAACTCATGGCCGGTAATCTTCCCCAAGGCGTGCTCGCGCCGTTTCGCCTCCGGCCAAGCAA
>JAISTY010000104.1 GCA_031272375.1 Opitutaceae bacterium
AGTTTGGAGCCGTCGTCCTTGCCATCAACGACGATGGGGTCGGCGAGGTAGTTGTCGGCGGGGTCAAATTCGTCGGGGTTGACATACATGGGGTTGACGTAGTCGTGGACCTCGTCGGCGTAGGCGTCCCAGCGGAGGGAGGCCATGAGGGCGAGGCGGCCGCGGAGGAGGGAGGCGCGGTAGGAGGCGAAGAGGCCGAGGGTGGAGGTGGTGAGGTCTGTGGATTCGTTGATGCCGAAGTCGGCGAGGTTGGAGGGGATGTTGACGCCGTAGCCTGGGGAGGCCCAGGGGTTGTCGAGGTTGATGGTGATGTAGCGGCCGGGGTAGAGGGGGGCGCCGTTGCGTTCCTCGCGGAGGAGGTAGGTGATGTCGTCCTGTTTGCGGAGGGAGGCGTCTATGGCGAAGAGGAGTTTGTGTTCGATGCCGGGGGAGCGGAGGACACCGAGGAGTTCGGCCTGGAGGGCGAGGGATTTGTCGTTTTGATACTGGATGGCGGGGATGCGTTGGGAGACGGTGCCGTTGAAGACATAGCGATAGCCGCCGTCGGCGGAGCTGTCGCGGACGGCGTCGTAGAGGTTGACGAGGCTTGGGGTGTTCCACCAGAGGCGGTCGGTGTCCTTGGTGTAGGCGTTGAGGGAGGAGCGGTGGGACCAGATGTTGTTGAAGCGGTGTTCGAAGAGGAGGTTGAGGCCGTAGTGGTCGGAGGTGCGGTTGGCGTTTGGGGCGTAGGCGACGCTGTAGTCGCCGATTTGCATCCATTCGCGGGAGCGGTAGGAGGGGGTGATGACGGTGCCGTCGGGTTTGGAGAGGTTGGCGTCGCGGTCGAAGGAGCCGGCGGCGCGGGCGTCGAGGTAGTTGGTGGTGGTGGCGGAGAAGGCGTTGCGCTGGAGCTGGCCCTCGAAGGTGGCGGTGAGGGAGGTGTATTTCTTGAATTTGTAGAGGAGGGCGCCGCCGAAGTAATACTTGTCGCCCCATTCGCCATAGATGGGACCGTTGGTGCCGCCGGAGTTGCCGGTGTATTCGAAGTAGGTGAAGTAGAAGAGTTTTTTGCCGAAGAGGGTTTTGGAGACGGGGCCGGTGGCGGTGAGGGCGACGCGGCGGTAGCTGTCAACGGTGCCGTAGGTGCCCTGGAAGGAGGCGTGGGGTTTGGTGCCTGGGCGGCGGGTGACCTTGTTGAGGAAGCCGCCGGGCTGGGCGCGTCCGTAGAGGGTGGAGAGGGGGCCTTTGATGAACTCGGTTTCCTTGGTGTTGGAGACGGTGGCGGGGACGGTGAGCTGGAAGCCGTCGCGGGTGGTGATGATGGGGAAGCCGCGGACGCGGCCGCTGAAGCCGGACATGAAGGAAGGGCCGTCGGGGTCGCTGGAGGCGCCGCCGACAAAGGTCATCAGCTCGTCGTCGGTGAAGACCTGGAAGTCGGTGATGAATTCGCTGGTGAAGGCCTGGATGGAGTAGGGGAGGTCGGCGATTTTCTCGGAGAAGCGGGTGCCGGAGGTGGATTCGGTGGCGATGTAGGCCTCCTTGATGGAGGAGGTGGAGACCTGGAATTCGTCGAGTGTGACAACCTCCTCGGGCGCGGCAGGTTGCGCGGTTGCTGGAGGGGGCTGTTGGATTTCCTGGGCGGGGGCCGTTGTCGCGGCGAGGGCCGCTATCGCGGCGGGGAGGAGGGGGGGGCGGTGCCTCAGAGCGGGCACGGAGGGGAGGATGGGAGACATGGAAGACATGGGAGTAATTAACAATTAATAATGAGTAATTAACAATTTAGAGTGCGCGCCGCTGGGGCGGCGCAGGGCGACGCGGGAGGGAAGAGGCGTGGGAGCAATGGGAGACATGGGAAGGATGGGAGATAGGGAAGGGGGGGCGCAGGACTTGCAGGGGGCGGAGGCGGGATTTCATGGGATTGGAAGGGAGAAAGAGGAGGGAACGGGCCTGTTTTTGGGACGGGTGAAATCGGGAAGGCAACGGGGTTTTTGCTTGGGACGGAGGAGGGCGGACAACGGCGAAAGGGGCGGCGGGTCTCTTTTTTTCAGAAAAAATGAGCGAATGCGCGGGATTTGAGCGGAAAATTTGCGCGTTTGGGAGGGCGTCAGGTCGCGTAGTTATGGGCTTTGGCGCGCCAGAGGGGGAGCCATGCGGCGACGCCGACGAGGCCGGCGGCGCAGAGGCAGGCGAAGACGGCGGACCAGCCGCAGGTGTCGGCGAGGAGGCCGAGGCCCCAGCCGGAGAAGACGGTGCTGCCGTAGGCGAAGAGGGAGGTGACGCCGACGGCGGAGGCGGCGCCGCGGCGGGTGACGAGGTTGGCCATGAGCGGGGCGCAGAGGGCCTGCGGGCCGTAGATGCAGAAGCCGGCGCCCATGAGGAGGAGGGTCATCGCGGAAGGCGGGAGGGGGAGAAGCCAGAAGAGGGTGATGAAGGCGGTGGCGAAGACCATGCAGAGGAGGCAGACGCGGGCGGCGCGACCGCCGAAGAAGCGGTCGGTGGCCCAGCCGGTGAAGAGCATGCCGGCGATGCCGGCGATTTCAAAGGCGGCGGTCATCCAGACGGAGCCGATGATGGCGATGCCGTATTCGCGGTTGAGGAAGGTGGGCGCCCAGTCGAGGAGGGCGTAGCGGAGGACCTAGACGAAGAACATGGCGACGCCGGCGAGCCAGACGACGGGGTTGAGGAAGACATTTTTGCGGAGGAAGGCTTTGAAGTCGTCGGGGGAGGGGGTGGGGGCGGAGGGGGGAGGAATTTGAGATTTGAGATTTGGGATTTGAGAAACGGAGGGACGTTTTTCGGACAAGTCGCCGCACTCCCGATTGGAGGCGTGGGTGCCGGGGAGTTCGGGGAGGCCGACGGAAGAGGGGGTGTCGCGGATGACGAGCCAGAGAGCGAGGGCGCCGGCGATGGCGATGGCGGAGGGGATGAGGAAACACCAGCGCCAGGAGGCGACGCCGGTGTTGTCCATGCCGAGGTGTGCGGCGACATAGCCGCAGAGGACGACGACGAGGGCGGCGCCGATGGAGTGGGAGGCGTTCCAGACGGCCATTTTGGTCGCGAGTTCGTTGGGGGGAACCCAATGGGTGATGAGACGGGCGCAGGGGGGGAAGCCCATGCCTTGGAACCAGCCGTTGAGGATCCAGACGAGGCCGAAGACGAGGAGGGAGGAGGAGAGGCCGAAGACGATGTTGCAGGCGGCGGCGAGGAGGAGGCCGGAGACCATGAAGACGCGGGCGTTGGAGCGGTCGCCGAGGATGCCGTTGCCGAGTTTGGAGAAGCCATAGACGACGCCGTGGAGGGTCAGGAAGATGCCGAGCTGGGCCTTGGAGACGCCGAGGTCGGCTTCCATGAAGGGCATGGCGACGCTGATGTTCTTGCGGATGAAATAGAAGAGCGCGTAGCCGAACATGGTGCCGAGGATCGTGCGCCATTGCCAGTAGGCGAAGGACTTTTTGCCAGAGAACATTGAGGGTTCGTTTTTATCCACAGATTTCACGGATTGACGCAGATTGTGTGGATTTCCAACTCGTTTGATTGCAGAGGGATTTATCCGTGAAATCCGTGTTTGTCCGTGAAATCCGTGGTGGGTTGGGTGGGCTTTTCGGGTGGGTTCGGCGGCAGGTTGTTTAGCGGACGAATTGGGACCAGGGGATCTGGGTGGTTTTGCCGTCAATGAGGATGTCGCCGAAGGCGGCGATGAGGGGGAAGTCGGCGAGGTCGAGTTTGCCGGCGGCGGCCCAGGAGCGGAGGGCGGTGACAATGCGGGTGACGATGACGGTGGATTCGAGGGTGACGCCGGAGAGGATTTTGAGGGCCTCGTCGTAGGTGAGACCGAGGCCGAGGAGGCAGCCGAGGAGCTGGGTGCGGCCGCCGAAGACGGTGACGTAGAGGTCGCCGATGCCGACGTGGAGCTGGTTGTCGTTGCCGACGATGAACTGGAGGAGGCGGCGCATTTCGCGGGCGGACTGGCCGAAGACGGCGGCCTGCGAGTTGTAGTGCTGGGGGCCGAAGGCGGCGCGGAACTCGGGCGTGACGCCGTTGGCGGCGTAGCTGCGCATGGCGGCGATGATGCGCTCGCGGCCGTTGTTGAGTTTTTCGTTGAGGCCGACGGCGAAGGCGACGGTGAGGGCGTAGGCGTTTTTGAGGGCGACGGCGCATTCGACGCCGGCGACGTCGGTGGTGGTCTCGATGTGGTAGTAGCCGGTTTGCAGGAGGGAGCGGATGCGGTCGAGGACGGCGGGGTCGTCGCCGCAGAAGGAGACGACGGTGGGGTCGTGGGCGACGAGTTCGTAGGAGGTGCAGGGGCCGCCGACGGCGTTGAGGGAGCGTTTGGCGGGGGCGATTTTGCGTTTCCAGTATTCGGGGTAGTTGAGGAGGTTGCCGGAGGCGTCGGCGATGAGGCCCTTGGTGACGGAGAGGATGGGGGTGGTTTCGGGGACGAGGGGGAGGACGGCGTCGGCGAACCAGTCCACGCCGAAGGAGCTGACGCCGCCGATGACGAGGTCGGCGCCGTCGAGGGCGGTTTGGGCCTCCTCCCATTGGAAGAAGCGGACGCCTTCGGGGAAGTCGCGGTCGAACTTTGGGTGGCGGTTGGACTGGCGGCAGGCGGCGATGATGTCGCGGTCGAGGGGAGTGCCGACGAGGCGGACGGAGTGGCCGTTTTCGCGGGCGGGGAAGGCGAGGGCGGAGCCCATCATGCCGGAGCCGATGATGGTGATGACGGAAGGGTTCATGGGGGCGAAGGGTTCGGGCGTGCGGCGGGCGGGTTCAAGGGGCATTCGGGGGGCGTGGGCGTTTTTTTCAGTGGGAATGCGCGTTCGCGCGGTTTTTGCGTTTGCGAAATGAGCGGTTCGCGGGCGTGCTGCCGGGACAACCCGCCGCCGCCATGAAGAAACGCTACGAGGAGGAGATACTGGGATACTTGGAGAAGCATGAGTTTTTCCCGTCGGACAAGGCGGCGGCGCACTTCGGGGTGAGCGCGGCGACGATGCGGCGGGTGTTCGCGCGGATGGCGAAGAGCGCGCTCGGGCAGCGCGTCCACGGCGGGTTGCGGCGGCTGCCGGAGGAGATTTCGAGCAACCAGATTCCGTTCGTGGTGCGCGGGCGCTGGCTGGCGGACGAGAAGCGGCGGCTGGCGGCGAAGGCGATGGAGTTCTGGCCGCGGGGCGGGACGGTTTTTTTGCACTGCGGCTCGACGGTGCTGGGGATGGCGCACCACATACGGGGCGGCACGATCCTCACGAACTCGGTCAATGTCTGCAACGTGCTGATGTCGCGTTTCGCGGGCGGGGGCGGGCCGGAGGTCGTGCTGCTGGGCGGGCTGCTCAAGTTGAAGTCGGACATCCTCGTCGGTTCGTGGACGGAAGCGATGCTGCGGGAATACCGGACGGATGTGATGTTTTTCTCGGCGCGAGGGATGGACGAGGAAGGGGTGCTGGACACAACGGACGAGGAGGTGGCGGTGCCGCGTGTGGGGATTCGCGGGGCGGCGAAGCGCGTGATGCTGGCCGACCACTCCAAGTTCCGAAAGTTCGGGTTGCGGCGCATGGTTTCGTGGAAGGACGTGGACGTGTTGGTGACGAGCGACCACCCGAAGAACCGGCGCTGGTTCAAAATGATACGGGAGCACGGGGTGGAGGTGGTGTTCGCGTGAGGGGAGCGGAAACCGGGGGTTGTGAGGGTTCTCACAAAGGGCGCGAAGGGCTTCACGAAGGGCACAAAGGATCCAGGCATTTGAAATCCCCCAAGCCTGCCACGGATTGCACGGATGGAACTTTGTGATGTTAAATGAATTGGAAATCTGTGGAAATCCGTGAAATCTGTGGATAAATGAACTTCGTAAGGAGGGGAGGGGAGGGGCGGGGCGTTATTTGGAGGCGGCGTGGAAGCGGCGCAGGGCGCCGGAGGTTGCGAGGCACACGCAATCGCTGCCGTCCGCGGTCGGGAGCCAGTGAAAAACCCCCGGCCAGCCGCGTTCCATCGCGTTGCGAAGCCCGCCGACCTCCATCGCAAGGACGCCCTCCGGCGCCAGCCGCCGCGCCGCCTGAGCGACAAGCCGCCGGATGATCGCAAGGCCGTCGCGGCCGCCGTCCAGCGCCATGCGCGGCTCCCGTTGGAACTCCCGCGGCAGCTTGTCGCAAACCGCGCTGGGTTCGTAGGGCGGGTTGCTGACGATGAGGTCGTAGGCGGCCTCCGGCACGGCGTCGAAAAGATCGGAGCGGAACAACGCCACCCGCCCCGTCAGGCGGTGCCGGCGGACGTTGAGGCGCGCGACCTCAAGGGCGTCCGCCGAAAGCTCGACCGCGTCCACGCGCGCCCGGCGGTAGTGGCGCGCCATGAGAATCGCGAGGCAGGCGGAGCCGGCGCAGACGTCCGCCGCCCGCCGCACATTCGCCGGCTCCAGTGGCAGCCCGCCGGGGATAAGCTCCGTGAAATAGCTCCGGGGGATGAGGACGCGTTCGTCCACGTGGAAACGCAGCCCGCCGAGCCAGGCCTCCTTGAGGAGGTAGGCGGAGGGGGCGCCTTCGGCGCGTCTTTCGACGAGCGAGGCGAGACGCGCGTTCTCCGCCGCGGAAAGTTTCCGGCGCAACACCTCCGGCGGGCTGTCGAGGGGCAGCCCAAGCCCCCGGAGCACGAGGAACAGCGCCTCGTCGCCGAGGTCGGCGGCGACTTGTCCGGCGGCGGCGCCCGCGCGCTCCCAGCGCCGCGCCGCGAACGCCCGCCAGCCGGCGGCGGTCGCCGGTGTTTTTTCCCCGGCGGCTCTCATGACGCGCCCGCGCCGGCGAGCAGGACGAGGAGGTTGACGAACGGGAACATCACCAAGTCGAGCGCGAAGGCGAAGGCCGCGCGGACGACGGGGACGTTGAGCAGCACGATGAGAATCAGAAACCCCCAGCGCGACAGCCGCAGGTAAGTCTCGCCGCTCATGCGCGTCAGGTGGCGCAGGACATGGCTGCCGTCGAGCGGCGGCACGGGCAGCAGGTTGAAGACCGCCAGCATCACGTTGACGCTTATGAAAACCAAGGCGATGTGTCCCAGACCCTGGTCAACGTGCGCCAGCGTCCCGCCGAGGATCGCCGCCAGCAGCGCCAGTCCGAGGTTGGAGGCGGGGCCGGCGAGGGTGACGAGGAGGTCGTTGCGGACGCGCAGGCGCGGCTCGAAATTGGAGGTGTTGACCGGCACCGGCTTCCCCCAGGCGAAGAGAAACGCCCCCTTGAACAGCAGGAGGCACACCAGCGGAAACCCAACCGAGCCGAGCGGATCCATGTGCGCGAGGGGGTTGAGGGTGACGCGTCCGAGGGCGCGCGCCGTGCCGTCCCCCAGTTTGTCGGCGGTGAAGGCGTGCGCCCATTCGTGGACGCAAAACCCGACAAGCAGGCAGAGGTAGAAGATAAGGGACTGGCGGAGATCAAAGGTTTCCATGCGCGGGGAAAAAAAGCCCGAATCGCCGGACGGGTGGAAGAGGGAAATCGCCGCTTTGGCGCCTCCGGCGTTGTCCGCGCGCCGCGAACCCATGGCGCGGGGGCCGCCGCGGAGCCTCTTTGGGCTGGAAAAACGGCGGGCGGGCGTGATTTTCACGGCGGTTATCCCCCCTTGTATGAAAGAACGTCAAAAATGTCTGTCCCTGTTGCGGGCCCGTTTCCCGGACGAGGAATTTTCCGACGCGGGGCTTGAGCTGGTGCACTGCGGGCGGCACGCGAACGCGCGCGTCTTCCGCTGGCGGGGGGGCGGGCGCGACTGGATCATCAAGGACTTCTCCTCGTGCGCGTGGCTGGCGCGGGCGCTGGTCGGGCGCTGGGCGACACGCCGGGAGTTCCGGGCGTTGACGCGCCTGAAAAACCTGCGCGGCGTCGCCGGCAACGCGACGCGCCTGGGGCCGTGCACGGTGGCGTATGATTTCATCCCCGCGCGCCAGAGGCCAGCGCAACAGTGAAAGGAATGGAAAAGTCACGCGAAGGGGAGGGAGGATGCCGGGTGAGTAAAAATGAAACCGACAAGAGAACCCAGATACCGACGCGTGA
>JAISTY010000123.1 GCA_031272375.1 Opitutaceae bacterium
GGTCGCGAGGACTCGCGCCCCCGCAAGCCGCTCTCGGAGATCCTGCGAAACACCCGCGCCCGCCTCCCTTTGATCGTGCTCGATCACCGCCCCGCCCCTCTCGCGGAACTGGAGCGCGAGGGCGTTGACCTCCAGATCTCCGGCCACACGCACGCCGGCCAGATCTGGCCCGTCACCTGGCTTGTCCGCCTCCTCAACGAGGTCGCCGTCGGCCACGGCCAAAGGGGCGCCGCGCGCCTCTACGTCACCTCCGGCCTGGGACTGTGGGGATTGCCCGTCCGCATCGGCAGCGTGTCCGAGCTGCTGGACTTGCGCGTGGAGTTCGCCCCGCCCGATGGTTCCGCCGGAAAACCTTGCGCGGAGGGTTGGCGGTTTTCCGGCAATTGATGCGTTCGCGGTTCCCCGCCCGCCGCGCCCCGCCCTCCCCCGCCCCGTTTTTCCCATGACAATCACACCGCTCCTCGCCACCGCCGCCGAATCCCCCGTCAGGGCCTTCGGCCTCCTCAACTACACCGCCCTCGCCGCCTACCTCCTCGCCGTCTTCGGCGTCGGCGTCTGGTTCACCCGACAGAACAAAAACACCGACGACTTCTTCCGCGGCGGCCAGTCCGTCCCTTGGTGGGCCGTCGGCGTCAGCATCTTCGCCACGATGCTTTCCTCCATCACCTACATGTCCATGCCCGCGAAGGCCTACGCCGGCGACTGGACCCTCGTCCTCCAAAACCTCCCCATCTTCCTCCTCGCCCCCGTCGTCATCGGCCTCTTCCTCCCCGTCTACCGCCGCCTCGACGCCACCTCCGCCTACGAATACCTCGAAAAACGCTTCAACTACGGCCTCCGCCTCTTCGGTTGCGTCAGCTTCGTCGTCATGCAGGCCGGCCGCGTCGCCGTCGTCCTCTTCCTCCCCGCCCTCGCCCTCTCCACCGTCACCGACCTCAACCTCTACGCCTCCATCGCCATGATGGGCGTCTTCAGCGTCGTCTATTCCATGCTCGGCGGCTTCAAGGCCGTCATCTGGACCGACGTCGTCCAGACTGTCGTCCTCCTCTCCGGCGCCCTCTTCAGCCTCCTCCTCATCCTCTTCAACCTCGACGGCGGCTTGTCCCAACTCCTCTCCACCGGCGCCGCCAACCACAAGTTCGACATCGCCTTCTGGTCCTGGGACGTCACCTCCGCCGGCGTCGCCGTCGTCTTCATCGGCGGCATCTTCAACCAGCTCGTCCCCCTCACCTCCGACCAGGGCTACGTCCAGCGCTACATGAGCACGCGCACGGAAAAACAGGCCGCCGGCGCGATCTGGGTGAACTCCATCATGACCATCCCCTGCACCGTCCTCTTCCTCGGCCTCGGCACCGCCATGTTCGTCTTCTACCAGCAAAAGGGCGGCCTCCCCTCCCTCCCGACACCCGACGCTATCCTCCCCTGGTTCGTCACCAACGAGCTGCCCGCCGGCATGGCCGGCCTCGTCGTCGCCGCCATCTTCGCCGCCGCCCAGTCAACAATGTCCGCCAGCATCAACAGCATGTCCACCGTTGTCACCGTTGACATCGTCCACCGCCTCCGCGGCAAACGCTCGGACGCCGCCGACCTCCGCCTCGCCCGCCTCCTGACCGGCCTCTTCGGCCTCGCCGGCATGGGCGCCGCCTACTGGATAGCCCTCGCCAACCTGCAATCCATGTTCGACACCTTCATCAAGGTCGTCGCCCTCACCGCCAGCCCCCTCGCCGGCGTCTTCATCCTCGGCATCTTCACTCGCCGCACCACCAGCGCGGGCATGGTCGTCGGCATCCTCGCCGGCGTCGCCGCCGCCGCCGCCGCATGGCTGAAATCCGACATCAGCTTCTGGCTCTACGCCGCCTGCGGCATGCTCCCCACCGTCATCGTCGGCTACCTCGCCTCCTTCCTCACCAAACGCGACTCCCGCGACCTCTCCGGCCTCACCTTCCACACCATCAACCGCCCTCAACCCAACCGCGGCGGCTTGTCCCGCTGACCCCCGCGCCTCCCGTCAGTCCTCGGGAAACCGCGTCGTAAGATGCCAGTGCCCGCAACAAGGGCATTGGTAGGCCTTGCGCTCCCGCTCAAGATTGAGCGCCGCCGCGGCGTCAAGCGCGTCGCCCTGCGTCCGGAAGCGCCGCTTGCTGCGGCACGCGCGGTCGCGGTAAAGCTGCCCGCTGTCGGGCTTCGGCTGACGGGGCGGGCGCGGCATCACTCGACGACTTTCGGGACGGCGAACAGGTTGTCCCGCCGCGCGGGCGCGTTGCGGAGAACCTCGCCAACGGGCAGCGTCGGACCGGGAACATCCTCCTGCCAGACATTGTGGATGGGAAAGCCGTGCGCCGTCGGCTCGACCCCGGCGATGTCCACCTGCCGGAGCTGCTCCATGTGCAGAAGAACGTCCCCAAGCTGCGCGGCGAAGGTGGCTTTCTCCTCCGGCGTCAGCTCGATGCGGGCAAGATGGGCGATGTGGTCAATGTGGATGTCGGGCGCGGGCATGGCGGCTGTTTTCCCGCGACCAAACCGCAAAGCACCCGCGCGGGGAAGCCGTTTTTATCCACGGCAAAATCCGCCTTGTTCGCCGCCCGCCCTTCTGCTCCAAAACCCGCTCTCC
>JAISTY010000169.1 GCA_031272375.1 Opitutaceae bacterium
GGGGTCGGCGAGGCCCCAGACGGGGATGGGTTTGTCGCGCTGGAGGACGGCGTTGTCGGTGAAGAGCGGGGCGAGGGTGACGGTGGCGTTCACCACAGAGGCACAGAGGGCAGAGAGGAGGAGGGATTTTTTCATGGGAGGGACGGGTTGGGAGCGGTTGGGACTGTTAAAAAAAAGGCGCGGGAAGTCCGGGGAACCTCCCGCGCCCTTGGGAGCGGTTGCGTTTTCAGAATTTGCGGTAGGCCTTGGTGACGAAGCGTGTGGCGGCGGGGTCGTTGACGCAGACGGCTTTTTCGGCGTCCCACTCGATGGCGCGGCCGGCGCGGATGGCGATGTTGCCGAGGTGGGTCATTTCCGTGAGGTCGGCGGCATGGTCAACGAAGTTGGAGCCTGGGGCGGGGCCGACGCCGTGGATGGCGTCGAGGAACTCGCGCCACTGGTTGCCGCCGGGGATGCGGCGGATGGACTGGGGGATTTCGGCGCGGCGTTTGTTCAGCTCCACGGGGTAGAGGCGGGGTTCGTTCCAGTAGGTTGACTGGTCAATGATGATGCCCTTTTCGCCGCGGATGAAGCAGCCGTTGCGGCCGATTTTGGCGTCGGGGCCGAGTTCCGGGGGGACGGGGGGGCGGTGGGAGCCGTCATACCAGTAGAGTTTGAGGGGGCCGCGGTCGCCGCGCGCGGGGAAGTCGTAGATGACGGTGGAGCCTTTGGGGGCGGTGACGGCGTAGCTGGGGTCGGCGTCCACTTTCGCGGAGACCTTGCAGTTGCCGCGGAGGTCGAGGGCGAAGAAGGCGCCGTCGAGGATGTGGCAGGCCATGTCGCCGAAGGCGCCGCAGCCGTATTCCCAGTAGCCGCGCCAGTTGAAGGGGACGATGCCGGGGGAGAACTCGCGTTCGTCGGCGACGCCCTGCCAGAGGTTCCAGTCGAGGGTTTCGGGTGGTTTTTCGGATTTTTTGAGGGCGAGGCCCTGGGGCCAGATGGGGCGGTTGGTGAAGGCGTGGACCTCGGAGATTTTGCCGAGGAGGCCGGCGGCGATCCATTCCTTGACGAGGCGGCAGCCGTTGTTGGCGTGGCCTTGGTTGCCCATCTGGGTGACGACGCCGGCGCGGAGGGCGGCCTTTTTGAGGGCGCGGCATTCGGCGACGGTGTGGGTCAGGGGTTTTTCGAGGTAGACGTGCTTGCCGCGGTTGATGGCGAGGATGGCGATGGGGTAGTGCATGTGGTCGGGGGTGCAGATGGAGAGGGCGTCAATTTTGTCGCCCATCTGGTCGAGCATCTGGCGGTAGTCGCGGAAGCGGGGGACTTTCGGGAAGAGCGCGAAGGACTCGGCGGCGCGGGCGGCGTCAACGTCGCAGAAGGCGACCAGTTCGGCGCCGGCCTCGAAATGGCCTTTGACGTGGGACTGGCCGCGGCCGCCGACGCCGACGACGGCGAGGCGGATTTTGCGGTCGGTGGGGACGAGGTTGGAGGCGAAGCGCGGGTCCGGGGAGGAGGCGGCGGCTTGTTGCTGGGCGGCGAGGGCGCGGGCGGCGGCGCCGGCGGCGAGGGAGGCGGCGGCGGTCGTTTTGATGAAGTTGCGGCGGTTCATGGTGTTGAAGGAGTTGCGGGTTAGTATTTTTCGATGGTGATGTCGCGGAATTGGACATTGGCGCGGCGGAAGCCGATGGAGCCGGGGTTCTCCTTGAAGTCGGAGAGCGGTCTTTTGAATTTGTTGGAGGAGCCGTCGGGGTTTTTGCCGGGGGTTTTCCATTTGGAGAGTTTAACGTCGGTGACCTTGTCCTTGTCTATGAAGACGCGGATGGTGTCGCCCTTGGCGACGATGAGCATGTCGTGCCAGGTGTCCGGCTCGATTTCGACCTGGGTTTTGGGTTCGGCGCAGTCGAAGATGGCGCCGAGGATGCGGCGGGCGTTGGCGGGATCGGAGGGGTTTTTGGAGGGGTAGTCGCCCTGGAGGATTTGGATTTCGAGGGAGTTTTGGACGTTGTCCTTGTTGTCGTAGCAACGGATGTGGACGCCGGAGTCGGCGCCCTTGGCGCATTTGAAGGAGAAGGAGAGGGCGAAGTTGCCGTAGGTTTCCTTGGTGAAGATGTGGTCGCCGGCTTTGCCTTTGGTGACGGTGAGGATGCCGTTTTTGTAGGTCCAGGAGCCTGGGGTGAATTCGGCGTTGGAGAGGTCGTCGTTGAAGAGGGGCGCTGGGGCGGGCCAGTTGGGGGAGTCGGCGCGGCGCTGGATGGCTGCGGCGTCGTCAATTTTCACGTAGCCGGGGGGCAGGATGGCGTTGCGGTCGAGGCAGCAGGATTTGGCGGCGAGGGCGAGTTTGCCCCATTCGGCGCAGAGTGCGGCCTCGGCGAATTTCTGCGGGAGGTCCACGCGGCGTTCGTATTCGAGGTAGATGACGCCCTTGAAGCCGATTTCGCGGAGGGTGGTGATTTGGCCGGCGGCGTTGAGGGCGCCGGTGCCCCAGGGAACATCATAGACGTCTTTGTCGCCCATCTGGTTGAGGTCCTTGAAGTGGACGGAGCGGACGCGGGGGCCGTAGAGTTTGAGGATGAAGAGCGGGTCGTAGCCGCGGCGGGCGGCGTGGCCGGTGTCGGCGCAGATGCCGAGGACTTTTTCGGGGTCCAGCTGGTCGAGCTGCTGCAATTGTTCCGGGGTGATGGTGGTGGCGGAGTGGTTGTGGAGGGTGACGGGGACGCCGGTTTGCTTGGAGAGCTTGATGAGGAGCGGGAGCATTTTCGTCTTTTCGGCGTTGTTGAGCGGGGACTCCGTGGCGAAGTCGCGCAGGCCGAGGGCTTTGGCGAAATTGAAGAGTTTAACCCACTCGGCCTCGCTGTCATAGGGTTTGGGGTTGATGACGCCGTAGCTGGTGAGGGTGACGCCCTTGGCCTTCGCGAGGGCGAGGATTTTGCCGATGGATTTGGCGTCGAGGTCGTAGGTGAGCTTGGCGTCGCCGAAGTCGCCGCCGATTTTTTGACCGGGGTAGGCCTGGAGGTTTTTGACGCCGAGTTCGGCGCATTTGTCGAGGGTTTCGACAAAGGTGATCCTGTTATAGGTCCAGGCTTGGATGCCGAGTTCGATGCCGGCTTCGGAGGCCGTGCAGGTTGTCTTGTCGCCGGTTTTGGCGGAGGCGGTCAGGGCGCCGATGGTGGACGCGAGGAGCGTCAGTTTCAGGATACGTTGGAGGTTCATGGGAGAGAAGCGGGGAGATTGAGGCGCGGATTGGAGGGGCGGGGAACGTGGATGCAAGCCGCAAAAAGGGCTTTTTTCGGGCGGAGGCATTCGCGGGGCGCGGCGGTGTCAGAAGAAGGGGTTGTGGAGGCGTTCGTGGGCGACGGTTGTCAATGGGCCGTGGCCGCAGACGAGGAGGGTTTGGCGGGGCAGGGAGAGGATTTTTTCGCGGATGTTTTTCAATTGGGCGCGGAAAGCGGGGGCGTCGCAGCCGGCGGCGGAGCCGGAGAATATGGAATCGCCGGTGATGGCGAGCGGGGCGGAGAGACCGTCGGCGCGGTAGGCGGTCATGCCCGGCGAATGGCCGCCTATATGCAGGGGTTTTATGACAACGCGGCCGGTGTGAAAGCAGGCGTTGGAGGGGAAACGGCGGATGTTTGGCGCGGCGCCGTCAAAAGGCTCGAGTTCGTGCATCCAGATTTCCGCGGACGGCAGCTTGTCGGAAAGTTCGCGGAGGCGGGCGATGTGGTCGGGGTGGGCGTGCGTTATGAAGATGCGGCGGACGTCCGCTTTTTCATCGGCTATAACATCCAGAAGGGCGCAGCAAGCGGCGCCGGTGTCGAAGACGGCGGCTTGTCGCGAGCGCGGGTCCATGAGGAGGCAGTTGTTGACGGAGAGGCCGTTTCCGAAAGGGGTGTTGAATACTACGAGGCCGCGCGGGAGCGGGGGCGTTTCGGGGAGGGGCGGCTTGCGGGCGAACGCGAGAAGGCGTCCGGGGTGGAGTTGCAAGTGTCTGGCGATGCGGCGGATGGCATCGTCCGGAGCGGAGCCGTCCAACGCCGCCGCGAAGGTGGCGTCGCTGATGCCGGCGCGGCGCGCGAGCGTGCCGGCGTCAATATTCAGGCCGCGGAGGGCCTTTGTAATAATGTCCGCGAGGGAGTCCTCAAGTGGTATGCGCGCCATGTTATAGCGGAGGAGGGAACGGGAGGCGCGGGTGTTGGCGCAAGTGAAAAGGCGGCGGTTTTGCGGAAGGCGCGGTTATATTGAGCGCGTGGCGGCGTGATAAAACGCGTTTTATTTAATAAAGGGGCTTGCAACAGGGATGAATACAAGCATCAACCGCCCCGCTATGATCACTGAAAAAATACAAAAACTCCAGGAACTTGAGGCGCAGGCTTTGAAGCTGAAGGCCTCGATTGAGAACGAGCGCGACGGCGAACTCGCGGCTCTCCCCGCCAAATATGGTTATGATTCGCTCGCCGCTTTTGTGAAGGCGTTGAAACAAGCCGCCGGCGCGCCGAAGAAAGGGCGCAAAGGCAAACGTCGCGGACGCAAACCCGGCAAGCCCGGCAAACGCGGGCGCAAACCCGGACGCAAGGCGAAGAAACAAGCCGCCGCGCCCGCCGTGGCGAAGGCGCCGAAGGCCGGGAAAAAAGCGGGCGGCCGCAAGCGCACGAAGATCACGCCGGAATTGAAGGAGCAGGTGAAAGCGCTCGTCGCCAGCGGACTTTCCGGCAGCAAGATCGCGAAGCAGTTCGGCATTTCGCTGCCCAGCGTGCAGAACATCAAGAAGGAGTTCGGGCTTGTGAAGGCGCGTCCCGCGAAGGCCGCCGAGGCGCCCGCCGTCGAAGCCGCGCCCGCCGCGCCCGCGCCGGAAGCCGCTCCCGCCGCCTGACAAGTTGCCGCTATAAACAACGGTTTTTTTGCGAAGCCCCCGGAAATCGGGGGCTTTTTTTTGGGTGCTGCGGATTTTCTTCTCACGCGAAGACGCGAAGTTTTTTTTATTAACCACTAATGAACACTAATTTGACACTAATTCTTTCTCACGCGAAGACACGAAGGGATCTTCTCACACAAAGCCGAGCCAAGACGGACCCAAAAACACGCCGAGACACGTGAACGGGAGACTGCCTTGTCCCTTTTGCGCTCTTTGCGGTTTTTGTTTTTGAACAGAAGCGAAGAAGAGGGATGAAGAGGGGATAAAGAGGCGCGGGATGCCGTATGAGAAAAAGTCTCCGGCTTGTTCTTTTTAACTTCTGTTCAATGACTTGGATGCTTTGTGTGAACCCAAACACAGGGCGGTTGTTTTTTGGGGGGCGCGGGTTCCTTGTTTTTCCAACTTTTTCGCCGCGTTTTCGTTGCGCGGCGGCTTGTCGGGGGAGACGGCGGCGGCTTGTCTCCGCGGACAGGGTTTCCGCCCGCAAAATCATTTCCCGTTCCCAGAACAAGCCGCCGCCATGAAAAAGAATTGTTTCCTTCTCGCCCTCGCGCTCGCGTTTCCGCTTCGCGCGCAACAAGTTGCCGTCGAATCGGATTTGCTCGTTTATGGAGCGACCGCCGGGGGCGTCATGGCCGCCGTCCAGGGCGCGAAACTTGGTTTGAAGGTCATTCTTGTCGAACCCGGCGCGCATGTCGGGGGCATGACGGCTTCCGGGCTTGGGGCGACCGACATCGGGCGCGATTACACCATCGGCGGCTTGTCGCGGGAATTTTACAAGCGTTTGCATGCTTATTATCTGCGGCCGGAGGCTTGGAAAAGCGAGGATCGCGCCTCGTTCGCGAAACGCCATCCGGACGCGATCAAGGAGCGGTTGAAAATGCATTTTTTCTTCGAGCCGTCGGTCGCGGAGAAATTGTTCAACACCTTTTTGGCGGAGGCCGGCGCGCGTGTTGTTTTTAATGAGCGCATGGACCGTTCGACGCCGGTTTCCGGCGTTGTGATGGACGGCAAACGCATCGTCGCGCTCCGCGCCGAATCCGGCGGATTATACAAGGCGAGGATGTTTATAGACTGCACCTACGAAGGCGATTTGATGGCGGCGGCGGGCGTATCGTTTGTCATTGGGCGGGAATCTGTTGAGGCTTACAACGAGCGTTTCACGTCCGGGCCGCGCAAGGGCGAGGCCATTGCCGGCGTGCTGCCGTTGCCCGCGGATCCGAAGATCGCGAAATGGCTGCCGCACGGGTTGGATCCTTTTGTGAAGCACGGCGATCCCGCGAGCGGGTTGCTGCCCGGCGTCGAGGCGGCGTTGCAAGGAAAGCACGGCGGGGCCGACCGGCGTTCCCAGGCTTATACATTCCGCGTGTGTTTGACGGATGACGCGGACAACCGCGTCGAAATCGCGAAGCCCGCCCGTTATAATCCGGCGGCTTACGAGTTGCATGCGCGCTATATCGCGTGGAAGCCGGACATGTTTCCCGGAAAATCACTTGTGAAATTGACGCCGATGCCGAACCGCAAAACGGATTCCAACAACAACGGCGCCTTTTCGACCGATTTCGTCGGGCACAGCCACGAGTGGGCGGAGGCGTCCTATGCGCGCCGCGAGGAGATTTGGCGCGAGCATCGCGATTATGTGCAGGGCTGCCTTTGGTTTCTTGCGAACGACGCGCGGGTGCCGGCGAAAATCCGCGCCGAAATGAAACGTTGGGGGCTTGCGAAGGACGAGTTTGCCGACAGCGAAAACTGGCCCTTCCAATTGTATATTCGCGAGGCGCGGCGCATGGTGTCCGATTATGTTATCACGCAGCACGATTGCGAGTTGCGGAAGTCGGCTGATGACTCTGTCGGGCTGGCCTCCTATGCGATGGATTCGCATCAAGTAGCGCGTTTTGTGGACGCTGAGACGGGGAAATTGCGGTTCGAGGGGGCGTTTTATCAATCGAGCAAGCCGTATCCGGTCAGCTATCGCGCTATCGTGCCGAAGGTTGGGGAATGCGAGAACCTGTTGGTGCCGGTGTGCGCGAGCGCGAGTCATGTGGCTTA
>JAISTY010000196.1 GCA_031272375.1 Opitutaceae bacterium
TTCCGGATAATCGAAAACGCGGACGGGCACGCCGCATTTTTCGAGCAGGGCGACGGTTTCCGACGCGCCCCAGCGCCCCGCGAGCACGAGGTCCGGCTTGCGGCGCAACACCTCCTCCGCCGTCCCGCGGATCGCGGGGAGCCGCCGCGCCTTTTCAAACAGCGGCGAGTAATTCGGGCTGCGCGACAGCTCCGTGAGGGCGGCGACTTGTCCCTCGTCGGCGAGAAGCATCACCCATTGGTCGAGGAGGAGGTTGAGGGAGACGACGCGGCGCGGCGGCGCGGCGGCGGCTTGTCCGGCGGGCAACGGGACGCACAGGGCGAGCAGAAGGGTCAGGAGGGCGGCGCGCACGGCGGGTTGTCGGGGTTGGGGGCGTCAGTAGCGCAGCAGCGCCGCGCCGGAGGTGAGGCCGGCGCCGAAGGCGAGCAGGAGCGACAAGTCGCCGCGGCGGACGCGCCCGGCGCGGACGGCCTCGTCGAGGGCGACGGGGATGCTGGCGGCGGAGGTGTTGCCGGTGCGGTCGAGGTTGACGATGAGTTTTTCCGGGGGGACGCGGAGTTGTTCGGCGAGGGCGTCTATGATGCGGCGGTTGGCCTGGTGGGGGATGAAGTGGTCGAGCCGGTCGGGGGTGAGGTTGTTGGCTTCGAGGAGTTCGGTGGCGAGGGCGGCCATCTGGCGGACGGCGTTTTTGAAGACCTCGCGCCCGTTCATGCGGATAAAGCGGTTGTGGGTGGCGTTGGGGACGGGGTGCGCGCTGCCGCCGGCGGGAACCATCAACAGGTTCGACAAGCCGCCGTCGGCCTGGAGGCGGATGTCGAGGAGGCGCGAGGCGGAGTCGTCGGGGACGGGTTCGAGGAGGGCGGCGCCGGCGGCGTCGCCGAAGAGGACGCAGGTGGCGCGGTCGGTCCAATCGGTGATGGAGGAGAGTTTTTCGGAGGCGACGACGAGGGCGCGCCGGTGGCGTCCGGCGGCGAGGAGGGCGGAGGCGGTCGAGAGGGCGTAGAGGAAGCCGGTGCAGGCGGCGTTGAGGTCGAAGCAGGCGGCGGTGGTCGGGATGCCGAGTTTGTGTTGCAGGAGGCAGGCGGTGGCGGGGAGCGGGTGGTCGGGGGTGACGGTCGCGACGATGACGAGGTCAATGTCGGCGGGGGCGAGGCCGGCGGCGGAGAGAGCGTTGCGGGCGGCGGCGGCGGCGAGGTCGGAGGTGGCCTGGGCGCGCGTGGCGATGCGGCGTTCGCGGATGCCGGTGCGGGTGCGGATCCATTCGTCGGTGGTGTCAACGGCGCGGGCGAGGTGGGCGTTGGTGACGACGCGGTCGGGGAGGCAGGAGCCGGTGGAGCGGATGGCGACGCGGCGGATTTTCGGGGGTTCGCGCTCGGCGCGCTGGTTTTCGGAAAAGATTGAGGAGGGGAGGTTTGAGAGGAAGGCGCGGAGGGTGCGGAGGGATTCGGCGGCGCTGGCCGGGAGCGCGGAGAGATTGGGGAGGACGGGGAGGTTGCGGAGGTTGGGCAGGTTGGCGGGCATGATGGCGGCGGAGGGAAAAACCGTGGCGGCCGCCGCGGGCGCGGAGCCGCCTTGGGGCGCGGGACTTTTTGGAGGCGCGCGGCAGTGTCAAGCTGCCGGCAAACCGCCGGCGTTGTCCGTTGCCCGTTGCCAAAAAAAGCCTTCCCCTTGCGGCGGCGCGGCACTTTCCTCCGCGCCTTTCGCATCCATGAGCACCACCAGCACCACCATCACCGCCATCAACGCCCGCGAGATCATTGACTCCCGCGGCAATCCCACCGTCGAGGTGGATGTCAAACTCGCCTGCGGCACCCTCGGGCGCGCCGCCGTCCCCTCCGGCGCCTCCACCGGCGAGCACGAGGCCCTTGAGCTGCGCGACGGCACCCTGCCCGCCGGCAAGCTGCCGAAGGGCGTCAATGGGAAGAAGCGCTACAACGGCAAGGGCGTCCTCGCCGCCGTCGCCAACGTCCAAAAGATTATCGCGCCCGCGCTTTCCGGCCTCGACGCGCTGGACCAGGTCGGTGTTGACCGCGCGATGCTGAAGCTCGACGGCACCAGCACCAAGTCGAAGCTCGGCGCCAACGCCATCCTCGGCGTCTCCCTCGCCACCGCGAAGGCCGCCGCCGCCGCGCTCGGCCAGCCCCGCTACAAATACCTCGGCGGCCCCAACGCCAAACTCCTCCCCGTCCCCATGATGAACATCATGAACGGCGGCGCGCACTCGGACGCCCCCATTGACTTTCAGGAGTTCATGATCCGCCCCGTCAACTTCCCCACCTTCGCCGAGGCCCTCCGCGCCGGCTGCGAAATCTTCCACGCCCTCAAAAAAGTCCTCAAGGCCAAGGGCCTCGCCACCGCCGTCGGCGACGAGGGCGGCTTCGCCCCCAAACTCGAATCCACCGAGGCCGCGCTCGACGCCATCGCCGCCGCCGTCAAGGACGCCGGCTACAAACTCGGCAAGGACATCAAGCTCGCCCTCGACGTCGCCTCCTCCGAGTTCTTCGTGGCGGGCAAAAACCACTACGTCTTCAAGAAATCCACCGGCAAAATCTACACCGGCGACGAAATGGTCGCCTTCTACAAGGACCTCACCGCCAAATACCCGATTGACTCCATCGAGGACGGCGCCGCGGAGAACGACTGGGCGACCTGGAAGAAACTCACCGACGCCATCGGCGACCGCGTGCAGCTCGTCGGCGACGACCTCTTCGTCACCAACGTCGCCTTCCTCCGCAAGGGCATAGACCAGGGCGTCGCCAACTCCATCCTCGTCAAGGTCAACCAGATCGGTTCGCTGACCGAGACGCTCGACGCCGTCGAGCTGGCCCACAAGAACAAATACACCGCCGTCCTTTCCCACCGCTCCGGCGAGACGGAGGACACGACGATCGCCGACCTCGCCGTCGCGACGAACTGCGGCCAGATCAAGACCGGCAGCGCGAGCCGCAGCGACCGCATCGCGAAATACAACCAACTCCTCCGCATCGAGGAGGAACTCGGCGCCGACGCCCTCTACGCCGGCCTCCTCGCCAAGAAGTAAAAAGGAACCCCTTTGCCGAGGGTTGGTTTTCCCGCGGGAGCGTCCCTCCCGTGGTTCAGGTTTCCCTCCGGCATCCACGCGGCGGCTTGTCTAGCATCACAAGCCGCCGCCTTTTTTTGCCCGCCGACAACCCGCCGCGCGCCCCCAACGGCCGGCTTTTGACGCGAAAAATGGCGCAAGCCCTGCCGCGGGACGGGCTTGGGAACAGTAGCGCGCGAAAGAAATTGTTATGATAAAGTTTTTGGATGGCTGCATTGAGTTAAACAAAACTAATACATGCTGTTTTTGTTGTCGTGTTCATTATGTTTATTTTCAACATGTTCCATAACTAATGGGCGGGAGGCGCAAAAAAAATATTTGCACACCCCAATTAGCAGTTCAACTATCAGCGGCGTTCTCTTGGGAACCAAAAATAGGAATAACTAATATGAGCACACAAACACCAAAGGTTGAAAAAGCAGAGGCTCGCATGAACAAGCGCGAGTTTCTCAAGAAGGCCGGGCTGGGGCTGGCCTTCGCCGCCGGCGCGCCTTACATCATCGCCGCCAAAAAGCCCGCCATCAAGTGGCGCCTCCAGACCTATGCCGGCTCCGCCCTCGGCGAACACGTCATCAAACCCGCGGTGGACGCCTTCAACAAGGCCGCGGACGGCGAGATGTTCATCGAGCTTTACTACGCCGACCAGCTCGTGCCCACCAGCGAGCTGTTCCTCGCCTGCCAGCGCGGCACCATTGACGCCGTCCAGAGCGACGACGACTCCATGGCCTCGCCCGCCGACGTGAAGATTTTCGGCGGCTACTTCCCGTTCGCGGCGCGCTACTCGCTCGATGTGCCGGCGTTGTTTTACAAGTTCGGCCTCGATAAGATCTGGAAGGAGTCCTACGACGCCGTCGGCGGCGTCACCTGGCTCAGCGCGGGCGCGTGGGATCCGTGCCACTTCGTCACCAAAAAGCCCATCAACTCGCTCGCTGATCTCAAGGGGTTGCGGGTCTACACGTTCCCGACCGCCGGGCAGTTCCTGCAGCAATTCGGCGTCGTGCCCGTCACCCTGCCCTACGAGGACGCGGCCCCCGCGGTCACCACCGGGCAGCTCGACGGCATGGCGTGGTGCGGCATCACCGAGGACTACACCGTCGGCTGGGCGGATGTTAACAAATACTTCCTGACCAACAACATCTCCGGCGCGTGGATCGGGCACTTCTTCGCCAACACGAAGTCCTGGGCGAAAGTGCCGGACAAGTTGAAGGAACTCTGGAAGTTGTGCATGGACAGCTCGCACTACTACCGCCAGCACTGGTATTGGGCGGGCGAGGCCGACCTCCGCGTCAACGGCCCCAAGCTCAAACTCACCGCGATCCCCGACGACGAATGGAAGAGCGTCGAGGAAGCCGCCGTCAAATTCTGGTCGGAACTTGGCAAGACCTCCGAGCGCGCCGGCAAGGTCGTCAAGATATTCCAGGACTACAACGCTCTCATGGCGAAGGCCGGAAGGCCGTATCGCTACTGACAAACAAACGGGTGTATAAATAATCGCGGGGGGATTTTGGGTGTCCCCCCGCGAATTTATATAAAAGTCTCATGACATCGTTTTTCAAAAACACCGCCCGTTTTTATGTTCATTATGTCACCGCGCTGAACCACGCGGTCGGCATTTTCGCGGCGTATCTGCTGCTGATGCTGCTGGCCATATTGATGTATTCCGTCATCAGCGCGGGCGTGTTCAACAAGCCCGGCGTCTGGGTGATGGAGATGGCGCAGTTCACAATGGCCGCCTATTACCTGCTCGGCGGCGGCTTGTCCATCCGCGAGGGCGCGCATGTGCGCATGGATTTCCTTTATGAGAAATGGGGCGCGCGCCGCAAACTCGTCACCGATTGCCTGACCATCGGCTTCGTCGTGTTTTATCTGATTGTGATGGTGAAGGGCGGGATTTCCAGCTCGTCGTTCGCGCTTGAATACAAGCAGCGCAACCACACCGCCTGGGCGCCCTACATGGCGCCGATCAAAATCATCATGACAACGGGGATGTTCCTGATGCTGCTGCAGGTCGTCGCCGAATTTCTCCGCGACCTCGCGAAACTCGGCGGCTGGAACATTGAATACGGAAAATCCGAAACCGCCGCCGGAGAGGAGGTTCCGCTCATCTCCACGCGCGCCACGCGCTCGTTCAGCCCGGTGATGCTGTTCAACAACATCACCGGCGCGCTGTGCGTGAAACTTTACGACCGGACACGCTGAAAACAGCCCGGACACTTCATATAAACAACAAAACCACCCGAAAAAAACACCGCCGAAATGTCACCCGAACTGATTATATTATTGATGTTCTCAACCCTGATGCTGCTGATGATAACGGGGCAGCGCGTCTTCGGCGTCATGGGCTTCGTTGGCGTCATCTGCGCGATTTGTCTGTGGGGCGACGGCGGCTGGGAAATGGGGTTCAGCGCGGCGATAAAATTGTTCAACTGGTATCCGATGCTGACGCTGCCGATGTTCATATTCATGGGCTACATGCTGTCGGAGTCCGGCATCGCCAACGATTTGTATCACATGCTGCATGTCTGGATGGGCGGGTTGCGCGGCGGGCTTGCGATAGGAACCCTGTTTTTGATGGTGATGATTTCGTGCATGAACGGGTTGAGCGTCGCGGGCATGGCGATCGGCTGCAGCGTCGCGCTGCCGGAATTGTTGAAACGCGATTACGACAAGCGGATGATCAGCGGCATCATACAGGCCGGCAGCTCGCTCGGCATCCTGGTCCCCCCGAGCATCGTGCTTGTCCTATACGGCATGATCGCGCGCCAGCCGATCGCGACGCTCTGGCTCGCCGGCATCGTCCCGGGATTGATGATAGCCGCGTTCTTTTTGATATATATAGTCGTCCGCTGCAAACTGCAACCCTCGCTCGGTCCGGCGCTTCCGGCGTCCGAGCGCAACTTCACATGGGGCGAGAAACTGCGCGTGCTCGGCGCGGGAATTCTGCCGGTTTTGCTGATGCTGGTTGTCATCGGCTCGTTTTTCCTCGGCTACGCGAGTTTGGTTGAAAGCTCCGCGATCGGCGCGCTCGCCTCGATGCTCATCGCGCTTTTCCGGCGCCGCCTGACGCGGAAGGTTCTTCACAACACCCTGAAGCAATCGCTCAACGCCAGCGCGATGTTCATGTGGATCATGATGGCCGCGCTCGCGTTCGCCGCGGTTTTCGACGGCCTCGGCGCCGTCCGCGCGATTGAAAAGGTGTTTCTCGACCAATGGGGGCTTTCGCCGTGGATGGTGCTGCTGTTGATGCAGGTCTCCTTTGTCATTCTCGGCATCTTCCTCGACGACACCGCGATGCTCGTGATTGTCGCCCCGTTATATATACCGATGATTATAAAGCTCGGCTTCAGCCCGGTCTGGTTCGGCATCCTTTACACAATCACGTGCCAGATCGCCTACCTGACGCCGCCGTTCGGCTACAATCTGTTCCTGATGCGGGCGATGTCGCCGCCGGAATTCACAATAAAGGACATCTATGTCTCCATCATCCCCTTTGTCGCGATCATGTTTTTGTCGCTTATATTAATCATGTTTTTCCCGCAAATCGCGCTCTGGCTGCCCAGCCTCGCCGCAAAATAATATAAATGTCCTTTCAAAAAACATGGTCGTTTTCCGTCGGCAAAAACCGGCATCATTTCGGGTCGCTGCGCGAATTGATGGCAAAGGCGTCGCCATGGAAGTCGGGCGACGCGCTCGCGGGGCTTGCCGCTTCCTCCGCGGAGGAACGCGCCGCCGCCCAAAGCTGCCTCGCGGACGTGCCGTTGGCGCAATTCCTTGAAGACCTGCTTGTTCCATACGAGCAGGATGCCGTCACGCGCCTCATCATTGACACGCATGACGCGGCGGCGTTCGCGCCTGTCGGCGGCTTGTCGGTCGGGCAATTCCGCGACTGGCTGCTGCGTTATGAGACTGACACGGAGGTTCTTACCGCGCTGGCGCCGGGGCTGACGCCCGAAATGGTCGCCGCCACCTCGAAACTGATGTCCAACCAGGATCTCATTTTAGTCGCATCGAAGTGCCGGATTGTCACCGCGTTCCGCGACACGATTGGGTTGCCCGGCAGGTTGTCGGTGCGCCTGCAGCCCAACCATCCCGCCGACGACGCCCGCGGCATCGCCGCATCCATCGTTGACGGACTGCTTTATGGCTGCGGCGACGCGGTCATCGGCATCAACCCCGCGACGGACAGCGTGCCCTCGATGGAAACGCTGCTGCGGATGCTCGACGATCTCATTCGCCGTTATGAAATTCCAACGCAATCCTGCGTCCTCGCGCATGTGACGACCGCGCTGGAAGTGATGCGCCGCGGCGCGCCCGTTGACCTTGTTTTCCAATCCATTGCCGGAACGGAGGCTGCCAACAAGGCCTTCGGAATTAACCTGTCCCTATTGGCCGAGGCGCGCGATGCCGCGCTTTCGTTAAAACGTTGGAATGTCGGCGATAACGTCATGTATTTTGAGACGGGGCAAGGCAGCGCGCTTTCGGCCGACGCCCACCACGGCGTTGATTTGCAAACCTGCGAGGCCCGCGCCTACGCGGTGGCGAGGCCGTTCAAACCGTTGTTGGTGAACACAGTTGTCGGCTTCATCGGCCCCGAATACCTGTCCGACGGCAAACAAATCATCCGCGCCGGTTTGGAGGATCATCTCTGCGGGAAACTGCTTGGTCTGCCAATGGGTTGCGACATCTGCTACACCAACCATGCCGACGCCGATCAGGACGACATGGACAACCTGCTGACGCTGCTTGGGGTTGCCGGCTGCAATTACATCATGGGCATTCCGGGGGCGGACGACATCGCACTGGGCTATCAAAGCAACTCCTTCCACGACAGCCATTACTTGCGTCAGGTGCTAAACCTGCGCCCCGCGCCGGAGTTTGAGGCCTGGCTTGAAAAAACGGGGCTGACCCGCGCGAACAAGCTGCCGCCGCCGGAGACCAGCGCCGCGCTGCCATTCAACGCCTTCCTTGCATGAGGCGCGGAAGGGCGCCCGCTCGGACCGCCGGACGCGTTCATCTCCAAGGCATTGGGAAACAGGTGGTATTGTAGAGGGAATAGTCGGCGGTGCCGTTGACGGCGAAGGTGCGCAGGAGCGCGGCTTCGCGAAGAATGCGGCGGGCGGCTTCGAGGGTGGCGCCGGTTTTGGAGCGGTCGTCGGCGATGAGCAAGGCTTTGCCGGCGAAGGAGAAGGAGGGCGCGCGGAGAAGGGTCGGGGTTTCGCGGCAGGGGGTGTTGTCGGGGCCGCGCCAGTTGAGATGAAGGATTTCGAGGGGAATTTGGAAGCGTTCGGCGAGGAGGGCGCCGGGGACGCAGCCGCCGTTGGCAATGGCAACAACGGCGTCGAAGCGTTCCGTAAAACGAAGGGCGCGAAGGCGTTCGATGAAGTCGGCGAACGTCGGGCGGGCTGCGGGGGCGTCAGGCATTGCGGCGGATGCGGGCGAAGAGGCGCGCCACCGCGAAGCCGCCAGCGATTTGCAGGAGGATGCCGGGCCAGCCAAGGGCAAGGTCGCGGAGGGCAGCGCCGTGGCCGGCAAGCGCGGTTTGAACGAGACCGCCAAGGAGTTGCGCGGCGATGACGGCGATGGCGAGGCCGGCGAGAAGCGCGAAACCGGTGGTTTTGACGCGGCGGGAAACGAGACCGGCGACGATGGCGAGCGCGGCGGATTTGAGGGTGATGGCGAGAAGGACGTCGGCGGCGGGCATGCCGGCGAGGGCGTGGTTGAGCGCCGGGGACAGCAGGGCGGCGGCGAGACCGGCGCGCCAGCCGAGGCACCATGCGCCCATGAGCGTGAAGAAATAGATGGGCAGCCAGGTTTGCCCGCCGAGGGCGAAGGCATGGCAGGCCGCGGGCGCGAGGAGATTGCCGGCGACAAGCGCGGCGGCGCAGACGGTGAAGGCGAGGCGGCGCGGGCTGATGTCGAGGGGGCGCCAGAGGGTTTGGGAGACGGTCGGGTTGGCGGTATTCATGGGTGGTCGAGGTTGATGGTTGGAGGCGGAACGGGCGGCATCCAATTGCGAGGTGTTTGAAATTCAAGCCCCATCTCTTTTGTTTCACCACAAAGGACACGAAGTATCCAATCCGTTGAACAGAAGATAAGAAGAACAAACCGGACGGCTCTGTTCTCAAGAGGTTAAATTATTACACAGAGACCACGGAGTTCCACACAGAGTTCACAGAGAGCCAAACCATTGAACAGAAGATAAAAAGAATAAAGAAGACGCCCCTGTTCCCCTGGAACAAAATCGCAAAACCCAATTAACCGCAAAGAACGCATAGAACTCAAAATCCCAAAAGAACTCTCCGTGTCCTCCTCCCCAACTCCGTGACCTCCGTGTAATAAAAAAACGCAACCCTTCCTCTCTTCGTGTCTTCGTGTGAGATCCAAAAAAACTCTCCGTGCCATCCGTCCCTCTCCGTGCTCTCTGTGCAATAAAAAACCTCCGTGTCCTCCCCACCAAAACCCCTGTTTCCCCAACCGCAAAGACTCCCCGCCACCCCGCCTTGCCCCCAGCCTCCGCAAAAAAAAAACTCCCGCCCATGCGTCTCCTCTTTCTCCTCCCGCTCCTCACCGCCCCGCTCCTCGCCAACTTCCGCACCGCCCGCGTCTTCACCGACCACATGGTTCTCCAACGCGGCATGGAAAACCCCGTCTGGGGACAAGGCGCCGCCCCCAACGCCACCGTCACCGCCTCCCTCCGCGACGCCTCCGCCGCCCTCGCCACCGCCTCCACCCGCGCCGATTCCCAGGGCCGCTGGCGCCTCCGCCTCCCCATCCCCAACGCCCCCGTCGCCTCGCCACTCACCCTGACCATCGCCTCGGACAACGCCTCCCTCACCCTCGCCGATGTCCTTGTCGGCGACGTCTGGCTCTGCGCCGGCCAGTCCAACCTCACCCACGCCGTCGCCCACAACGCCGACACCGACACCTCCCGCCCCTATTCCCATAAGAGCAAGACCACCTGGCGTCTCCCCGACCCCAACCCGGCCCTCGACTCCGGCATCCGCCACTTCGGCCTCGAGAGAAAAATCCCCGCCAACTTCAACGACCCCCTCGACGACTTCATCCCCGACCTCGACAACGACCCCGCCGTCGAAAACACTTGGAAACGCGCCACCCCTGAAACCGCCGGCGAGTTCACCGCCATCGGCTTCTATTTCGCCCGCGCCTGGCGCGCCGCCAAACTCCGCTCCGGTCAGAACATCCCCGTCGGCCTCCTCCGCGTCGGCTGGGGCGGCACACGCATCGAAAGCTGGCTCGACGCCCGGACCCTCGCCTCCCGCCCCGACTTTGCCGCGCGCCGCGCCGAACTCGCCGGCTCCGGCCCCACCCCGGAAAAACTCCGCTCCAACCGCCCCTCCGCCTGCTTCAACTCCCGCGTCCACCCCCTCGCCGGCCTCGCCCTCCGCGGCGTCCTCTGGAGCCAAGGCGAGTCCAACTCCGGCACCCACGCCCTCTACCGCGCCGAACTCCCCGCTCTTATCTCAAGCTACCGCAAACTTTTCCAAAACCCCGATCTCCCCTTCCTCATTCTCCAAACCCCCTCCATTCCGCGCTCCAGCCGCCTCGGCGAAAACCAACCCTACCCCTGGCTCCGCGAAGCCCAGGCCGAAACCGCCCGCTCCACCCCGCGCGTCTTCCTCGTCTCCACCCTCCCACTCGGCTCCACACAACCCTCCCCCAACAACACCGACGCCGAAATCCACTGCCGCACAAAACACCTCATCGCCCCCTTCGCCGCCCTCGCCGCGCGCGCCGGAATTGACGGCGAAAACATCCCCGCCCAAGGCCCCCGCTTCCTCTCCGCCACTTTTTCAGCCAACGCCGTCACCGCGACCTTCGACACCTCCGGCGCCGGCCTCGCCACCTCCGACAACCTGCCCCCTCGCGGCTTTGAAATCGCCGACGCCTCCGGCCGCTGGCTCAAACCCGCCTCCGTCACCCTCGGCGAAAACACCGTCACCCTCTCCGCCCCCGGCCTCCCAGACCCCGCCGGCCTCCGCTACGGCTGGTCCAACCAAGGCCACGCCCTCTCCGAAAAATCCGCCCCCGACGCCGACGAATACCCGCCCACCGCCAACCTCTCCTCACGCCTCCCCGCCGACACCGGCGACCGCCTCCCCATGCAACCCTTCCGTTTTGAAACCAAAACCATCGGCGCCACCTTCGACGCCCCCGCCCTCGACGACCGCTTTGACCGCTCCCCCTGGGACGCCGCCCTTCACTCCCGCACCCTCGGCCTCCGCCGCGCCACCGACGGCACCGTCGAACGCACCCGCGCCATCGCCACCGAACACCTCAGCTACCGCTCCGCCCGCCCCATCACCGGCTTCACCCTTCACGCCATCCTCGCCCACAAAAACCCCGTCGCCACCCCCGACCCAAGCCGCCTCTACGTCTCCGTCTCCAACGACGGCGAAAACTGGACGCTCCCCGTTCCCCTCGTCCTCTCCACCAACGCGACCGCCAAAACCACCGTCCACGCGACAACCTGCCGCCCGCCCGCCGGTCTCCTTGCAAACGCCCCCACCTGGCTCCGCGTCACACTCAACGGCTCCGCAATCACAACGGAAACCCAAACGCGCCTCGCCCGCGTCGAACTCCGCACCGGCACCCCGGTCGAGGCCTTCCCCTGGCCCACGCAAAACAAGCCCTGAAGTCCGCGGCGGCTGGGCCCGCCCGAAAAAAATCTCCGTGACCTCCCCGCGAAACTCTGCGACCCCTGTGCCCTGAACCCACCAACCGCCATGACCGCCTTCCTCATCCTTCTCGCCATTCTTGTTGTCCTGATCCTTGTGGTTATCAGCCTCTACAACACGCTCGTCGCCCTGCGCAACCGCTTCAAAAACGCCTTCGCGCAGATAGATGTGCAACTCAAACGCCGCTACGACCTCATCCCCAACCTCGTCGAGACCGCCAAGGCCTACATGGCGCACGAACGCCAGACCCTCGAAGCCGTCATCGCCGCCCGCAACACCGCCTTCTCCGCCTCCAAGACCGCCGCCGCCAACCCCGCCGACTCTTCCTCCCTCAAAAACCTCAACGCCGCCGAGTCCGGCCTCACCGGCGCCCTCTCGCGCCTCATGGTCGTCGTCGAGCAATACCCCCAGCTCAAGGCCAGCCAGAACATGGCCCAGCTCTCCGAGGAACTCGCCTCCACCGAAAACAAAATCGCCTTCG
>JAISTY010000208.1 GCA_031272375.1 Opitutaceae bacterium
TTCGCGTCCGCCGGAGCCGACGACGAGGATGGTTTTCGGGAGGTTCATGGCGTTTGGGAGGCGTTGGCGGGGCGGTTTTTTTCGCGGGCGCGGAGCCAGCCGGCGACGAGGTCGGGGAAGTCCGTGAAGACGCCGTCAACGGCGGCGGTGTTGAAGAGAAGGCCGAGGAGGGCGTCGGTGCTGGCGGCGCCTTCGGGCAGACGGTCGCGTTGGACGGTGGAGGGGTGGACAATGAGGCCGGCCTTGCGGGCGCGGGCGGCGAGGCCGGTGTCGGCGAGGCGCCCGTCGGCGTTTGGCGCGAGGAGGAGGGAGAGCGAGGGGCCGATGCCGTTGGCGTAGGTGGCGATTTCGCGGAGGTCGGCGTCGGCGGGCTGGAGGATCGCGCCGGTCTTTTTGTCCTTTTTGGGGGAGAGGAGGAGGAGAAGGTTGCCGCGCCAGCCGAGTTCGTTGCGGAGGCGTTTGCATTCGTCGCGGTCAAAACACTGGAGCCAGCAGGGCGGGGCGCCGGGTTTGTCGTAGCCGTATTTGGAGAGGACTTGGAGGACGACGGCGGAGGGGTCGAGGCCGCGCTTGCGGTGGCGGGCGGGGCTTTTGATTTCAACGTAAATGCCGGTGTTCAGCCCGCGGGTTTGGTTAAGCCCTTGGACAAGCTCGATTTCCTCGTCGAGCGTTTGCACGGTGAAACGCCCCTGCCCGTGGGGGAAACGTCCGCCGGAGACCTGACCGGGGACGGCTGTGCCGCGTTCGGTGAGGCGCAGCGTGCGGAGTTCGGCGAGGGTGAAGTCGGCGGCATAATAATGGCCGTCGCGCGCCGCGCGTCCGGGGAATTTGGCGGCGATGTCGGAGATGTTCTCAATGAAAGTGTCGTGGATGATGACGGGGGCGGAGTCCTTGGTGAGCTGGACGTCCTGCTCGATGAAGTCGGCGCCGAGCGCGTGGGCGAGGGCGACGGCGGCGGCGGTGTGCTCGACAACGTAGCCGCTGGCGCCGCGATGGGCGATGACAACGGGGTTGGCGGCGGCGGTTTGCGCGAGGCAGAGCGCGGAGAGGAGGGCGGCAAAGCGAAGCTTCATGCCGGAACCAAAGCCCAAAAAACGGGGACTTAAAACCGAAAACTTACGGTCCTGCCATCTGCCTTTCGGTTCAGCACAAAGGGCACAAAGGGTTTCGCGAAGGTCACAAAGGATCCAATCCGTTGAACAGAAGATAAAAAGAGCAAGCCAGAAGGCTGTTCCAATGCGGTGTTCCGCGGCAGGATACGCCCCTCTTCATCCCTCTTCTTATCTTCTGTTCAAAAACAAAAAACCTCTCCGTGTTCTCCTCCCCCAACTCCGTGGCCTCCGTGTAATAAAAACGCACCCCTTCGTGTCTTCGTGTGAGGCAATCACGCTGGGGTTGAGAGGGTGAGCCAGTCGGGATGGGACTCGGCATGGTTCGCAATTTCATCAAGGATGGCTTCGAGGGGCGTCGCTGGCTGCCAATCGTATAAATGTTTTGCTTTTGCGGAGTTGAGCACCATCCAAGGGATGTCGAAGGGGCGCGGGCGGGGGTCGGAGGCGACGGCGTGGGGGCCAAAACGGGCGTCGCACCAAGCGGTGAGCTGGCGGAGGGACATGGCCGAGGACGCGCCACCACTGACGTTGAGAACGCGGTCGGACGGCGGCAGCTTGTCGCTGTTGGCAAATTGCTTGCGCATGAGCGGCACAAGGTCGCGGGGGTGGAGACAGTCGCGGACCTGATGGCCTTGTCCGTCGAAGCCGATGTAGCGGAGAGGTTTGCGGCGGAGGTGGGAGTTGATCCAGTAGGCGAAAATGCCTTGGTCGGGGCGTCCGAACTGGCCGGCGCCGGCGAGGACACCGCAGCGGTTGACAAAGACCGGGAAACCAAAGGTTTCGCCGTATTCAAGGGCAAGGGTTTCGCTGGCGAGCTTGGTGGCGCCGTAAAGGGAAATGGGCGTGGCGGTTGGAAAAGTCTCGCCGACGCCTTCGGGCGTGAGGCCGGGCGGGAGCGGGCGCGAGGCGTTGGGGATGAATGCGTTATCGGCTACGTCCACAGGGAGGCTGGCGAGGGGCGGGATGGAATAGACGCGGCTGGAGGAAAGGAGGGTGAAACCGGCGCGGCGGCGTTTGCAGTATTCGAGTAAGTTAATGGTGCCGATGAGGTTGTCGGACACGAGGCGGCGGGAGGAGTCGTCGAGGCCGGCGAGGACGGAGGCGTTGGCGGCGGCATCGAGAACCCAGTCGGCGCCGGGGAGGGCGGCCATGTCGTCGGTGTTGGCGGCATCGGCTTGGAAGATTTTGGCGCCGAGGCGGATAAGCGGTTCGCGGTTGGTTTGGGAGCCTGGGCGGGAGAAGTTGTCGAAGCCGGAAACGTCGAAGCCGAGGCGAAGAAATTCGCGGGCAAGCGTGGAGCCGACGAAGCCGCAGATGCCGGAGATGAGGAGGTGCATTTTTACGAATTTTTTATTCGCCGCAAAGAGCGCAAAGGTTGAGGCGACTTGGGTTCTTTGCGTTCCTTGCGGTCAAGTCAATGCTCCTTCAAATTATTTTTCCAAAAGAGCTTGGGCGTCGAGGGCAGGGCGGAGTTTGTCGCCGTCGGGGCCGCCCCAGCTGTTTATTTTTTGTATCATGAAGACGGTCACTTTGCCGTCCTTGGGCCAGACGGAAAGTTGGGTGCCGTAGGCGCCGCTGTGTCCGAAGGAGCGTCCCGAGTTCGCGATGCGGATGCAGAGGCCATAGGCTTCCTTGGTGACGGGCGGGGTCTGGCGGCGCGTCATTTCGGCGACGGCGGCCTCGGAGAGGAGGCGTTTTCCGTTGGCGGCAACGCCTTTGTTGAGAAGAAGTTGACCGAATTTCGCAATATCACCCGCGGTGGAGAACAAGCCGCCGCCGGGGGTGGGGTGGCGTTTGACGCGGTCGTCGAGCGGATACTGGCGTTGGGCGATTATGCCGGGGGTGAGGGTGTGTTTCTTGGGGCTGCCGCGGTAGGGGGTGGCGAGGCGTTCGAGTTGGGCGGGCGTGGGCCAGAAGGTGGTTTCGGTCATGCCGAGCGGGTCGAAAATGCGTTTTTGGAGAAAGGTTTCGTAAGGGATGCCGGCGACGACCTCGATGACGCGCCCGATGGTGGCGATGTCTATGGAGGAATAACGGTAGTTGGTGCCCGGCTCGAAATGGATGTCGAGGGTGGCGTAGAGCGGGACGATTTTGGAGAGAGGGAGGGCGTCGTTGTAGGGTCTGTGGAAGGGGATGTCGCCGTCGCGGCGGAAACCGGCGGTGTGGGAGAGGAGATGGCGCAGGGTGACGGGGCCTTTGCGGAAAACGGGTTCGGCGGCTTGTCCGTCGGCGGCTTGTTGCGGGGCGGACTTCTGGATGATTTTTTGCGGGGTGGCGAATTCGGGGATGTATTTGGAAACGGGGTCGTCGAGGGCGACCTTGCCTTCGTCCACAAGCATCATGAAGGCGGCGGCGGTGATGGGCTTGGTCATGGAGGCGATCCAGAAGAGGGTGTCGGGGCGCATGGGTTTGGCGGAGGCGATGTCGGCGAAACCGGCGGCTTCGCAGGCGATGACGCGTTGGGCGTCGGCGACGAGGAAGACGGCGCCGGAGGTGGTGTTGTTGGAGGCGTAGGGGGCAATGATGTCGGCGTAGGGGCCGGCGATAACTGCTTGGGCAAGGACAAGAAACGCGAGGACGCGTGTGAGGATGCGGGTTTTCATTGTTGGGTGGAAGAGAAGTGGCGAAGACGGTTTTTCCGCCCGCGAGTTTCGCGGATTTTCAAGAAGTTTTGGCAGGTGGCATTTATCAACGCGCTGGGGCGCGTTTCTTTATGCGACGAAGCCGGAGGCGAAGAGGGAAGGAGGGCACGGGGAACACTTAACAGGGTCTTCCGGTTCGTTCTTTTTATCTTCTGTTCAAAGGATTTGTGACTTTGCGCTCTTTGCGTTCTTCGCGGTTGAATGATAGGAATGGAAATCTGTGAAAATCCGCGAAATCTGTGGATCCATGAACACCCTCCTCAAGGAAACCCGCGCGACCTCCGCGCTCGCCGCGCCCATCATCGTCGGACAGTTGAGCCAGATGGTCATGGGCGTCACCGACGCCCTCATGGTCGGGCGGTTGGGGACGGTTCCGCTGGCGGCGTCGGCGTTCACGGGCGGCGTGTTTGTTTTCTTTTTTGTGACAGGTTGCGGGCTGCTGGCGCCGGTCGGCATTCTCGTCGCGCGCGAGCACGGGCGGAAGGACGAGGCGGCGGCGGCGGAGTGGTTGCGCGGGAGCAATGGCGTCGCGCTGGCGGTGTCGCTGTTGTTCGCGGGGGCGATGGCGGGGCTGCTGCCGTGGCTCGACCGCATGGGGCAGCCGCCGGAGGTCGTCGCGGAGGCGGGGCCGTATTACGCGTTGATGGCGGCGTCCATCGTTCCGGGGCTGTTGTTCCAGGTGTTCCGGCAGTTTGGGGAGGCGATGGGGCGCCCGCGCCTGCCGATGGCGGTCATGCTCGGCGGGGTGCTGCTCAACGTTTTCCTCAACTGGATCCTGATTTACGGAAACCTCGGCGCGCCCCGTCTGGGACTGGCCGGCGCGGGCTGGGCGACGCTGGCGTCGCGGCTGGTCTCATTGGTCGCGGTCGCCGTGGCGCTGGGCAACAGCCGCGGACTGCGGGCGGCGTGGCCGTCGCGGTTGACCGGCTGGCCGGCGGCGGGGCGTCTGCGGGAGTTCCTCGCGATCGGCATTCCCTCGGCGGCGATGCTGGTCTTTGAAACGGGGGCGTTCGCGGCGACGGCGTTTTTCATGGGCTGGTTCGGGGCAACGGCCCTGGCCGCGCACCAAATCGCCCTCACCTGCGTCTCCTTCTCCTACATGGTGCCCCTTGGCGTCTCGATGGCCGCCGGCCTGCGCGTCAGCCGCGGACTGGCCGCGGAGGGACGGCGGGCGACCCGCGCGATCGGCCTCGGCGCCGTCGCCTTGTCGGCCTCGTGGACGCTCCTGACGATTCCTCTGTTCGCGCTGGGCGGCGGACGGCTGGCGCGGTTTTTCAGCGACGACCCCGCGGTGATTGCCCTCGCCGCGACGCTGTTTGTCATCGCCTCGCTTTTCCAGGTGTTCGACGCGGCGCAGGTGACGGCGGGGGGCGCGCTGCGCGGGTTGCCGGACGTCCGCGTGCCGACGCTGGCGGTTCTCACGGTTTATTGGGTGGTGGCGATCCCGGCGGGGCTGGCGCTGGCGTTCGGCGCGGGGATGGGGCCGGCGGGACTCTGGACCGCCCTCGCGCTCGCCCTCTGCCTCGCGGCCATCTTCCTCACCCACCGATTCGGACGCCTGACACGGGGGGATTAACCACACGAAGGCACGATTTTTTTTGAAGAAGGAAGAATGGTGAAGAAGGGCGTCTCCTGCCGCGGGGCACCGCATACGAACAGAGCCTTCTGTTTCTCTTTTTATATCCTGTTCAACGGATTGGATGCTTTGAGATCTTCGAGAAACCCTTCGTGTCCTTTGTGGTCAAAGGGTTTGGATTAGTGGTTCGTTATCATAATTTTCTTTATGCGACGAAGCCGGAGGCGAAGAGGGTGTCGGGGGGGAGTTCGATGCGGAAGGGGAGCTGGCCGGCGGCGTTCGGGACGGGGTCCACACGGACGGCCACAGCGGGGGTTTCGGGGGGGATTTCACGGGCGAACTTGATCTGGATTTCGGAGGGGCGCGGGGGATGTCCGGCGCGGGCCAGCGCGGTCTGAAGGAGGTCGAAGTAGGCGGTGTTGTTGACGTGGCGGTTGGCGTCCATGTCGGAGTAGCGGATGGAGATTTCGGCGGCGGCGGCTTGTTCGGAGAGGGGCGGGAGGGGGAGGCGTTCGAGGTCGGGACGGAAAACAGGGTCGGCGCGGGTGGGAAAGGTGTCGAGGATTTCGGGGGGGACGCGGGTCAACGCCTTTGTTTCGAGGTTCACGTAGAGCCAGAGGGAGGAGGCGGCGAGGACAGGGGTGTCGCCATTGAAAACGCGGAATTCGCGGTAGCCGCGGAAGCCGCGGATGCCGGAGGACCAGGTTTCGGCGCGGAGGGTGTCCTCGAAGCGCGGCCATTGGAAGATTTTGGCGGAGAGGCGGTTGAGAACCCAGGATTCGCCGCGTCCGGTCATCATGCGGGTTCCGGCGTCGAAGAGGTTGGCGTGGCGGATGGCGGCCTCCTGGAGCCATTTGAAGAGGGAGGGCAGGAGGATGATTTCGTCGCGGTCAACGTCGGCGTAGGGGACGTTGAAAGGGAGGGTGAGGGATGCGGGAGACATGGGGGACAATGAACAATTAACAATGAGTAATGAGTAATTAACAATTTAGAGTGAGCGCCGCGGGGCGGCGCGGGGATGGGAGGGATGGGAGCAATGGGAGGAATGGGGGGGCGGGGCGACAAGTCGCCCCGCCGAAAGCGGCGACAAGTCGCCGCACTCCAAAAAGAGGGGCGGGCGGGGTCAGCGGCGCGATTTGGAGGGGGAGTTGCCGGCGCCGCCGGAGGAACGCGAGGGCGCGGAGCCGCCTTGCGCGGAGGGGGAGCGGCCGGCGTCCGATGTGCTTTGCGGGGCGGCTTGGCGGGCGGGTTGCGCGGACTGGGCGCGGGACGGTTGCGCGGCGGGCGCGGCGGCGGGCTGGGCGGGGGTTGCTTTCGCGGCGGCGGCGGGCGCGGTCTGCCGGGTTGCTTTCGCGGCGGCGGGTTGGGCGGTTGTCGCGCGGGATGTGGCGGACGGGGTGGTTGCGCGGCTGACGGCGGGCGCGGCCTGAGGGCGTTCGATTTTCGGGCGCGGGGCGGGGGACGCGGGTGCGGCGACACGGCCGTTTTGCTGCGGGCGTTGGGTGACGACCTTGGGGGCGGACGCCACCGGACGCAGGGGGCGCATTTCCTTGGCGCGCGGGGGCGTGGGGGACCACACGCGCGTTTTTGGGGCGAGGACGCGACCGCGCACGAGGATGGATTTGGGGGGTGGCGGCGGGTTGCGCCCCCAGGCGGGACGCGCGTAGTAGGAGGGACCCCACCAGCCGATCCAGATGTTGTGGAGGAGCCAGTTGCAATCGTAGCGCAGCCAGGCGCCGCAGGCATACCAGGTGGCGAAGCGGATGGCCGGACCGACCCAGCCGAGCGGAAGGGGGCGATAGACCACGAGCGGGTCGTAGACGGGGACGTAGAGGATGTCGTCCGCGGCCGGGACGATGCGGATGTATTCCTTTTCAACGATGACCTTTTGCTGGGGCGTGTCGTCGAGGTTGCCCGCGGAACGCGCCTGCTCGCGGAGGCGTTGGACCGCGCGCATGACGTCCGACGGCTGGGCGACGAAGGCGGCGCCGACCTGCCGCGTCCAGGAGAGGTTCTCGTCCATCCACTTCAACACGTCCGGGTAGCGGGCGAGGGCGCGAACGCTTTCGTCCCAGGGCTGGTTGTCCAGGCTGGCCTCGCTGCCGCCGTCGCGGAGCCAGCGGGCGGCGAGGACGACGTCCATAGCGTCGGTGGAGGCGGGGAGGATGAGGGCGACGAGGGCGTCGGGGTAGAGGGCGACGGGGCCGAGGAGGGTTTCGAGTTCGGCGTCCTTGAGGAGGACGGGGGCGGCGGCCTCCGGTTCCGAGAGGTCCACGGGCGAGGCGTCGCCGATTTCGAGGGCCGGCAGGGTTGTTGCCGAGAGAGCCAGCACCGCGGTTAAAATCCGACCGAATTGGGTGTTCATGGGAGATCCTTGTTGAAGGTTGAAGGTTGGTTTGGTGGCTAATCAGTTGCCGGAAGACGGCGTTTTTCAAGGCGGGTTTCAGGCCTTGGAGAGGTCGTCGAGGGCGTCGTGTTCGGCGCGCTCGCGCAAGTCGCGTTTTTTCTGGAGGCGGCCGCCGACGAGGAGGGAAAGCTCGTAGAGGCCGTAGAGCGGGGCGGCGAAGAGGAGTTGGGAGACGGGGTCAATGGTGGGGGTGATGATGGCGGCGAGGATGAAGATGACGACGATGGCGTGGCGGCGGTAGCGGCGGAGGGTTTCGACGCGCAGGGCGCCGATGGCGATGGCGGCGAGGACGAGGAGCGGGAACTCGAAGGTGAGGCCGACGCCGAGGACGAGCCAGAGGAGGAGGGAGTAGTAGCTCGAAGGGGTCCAGCGCATCACGAAGCCGAGCATTTCGTTGATCTCGATGGACATTCGTATTGTGTTGGGGACGAGGATGAAGAAGCCGAAGGCGGCGCCGGAGAGGAAGAGGGCGGTGGCGGCGGCGAGGACGGGGGCGGCGAGGCGGCGTTCGCGCTCGTTGAGGGCGGGGGAGATGAAGCACCCGATGAACCAAAGCATGAACGGCGCGGCGAGGACGGCGCCGCCCATGCAGACGATCTGGACGATGACGGTGAAGCTTTCGGCGAGGGAGGTGGTGCCGAGGTCCACCTCGAAGGACGGGTGGGCGACGACGACGGCGTCCGCGCGCCCCTCCTTTCCGGCGGCGGCGCGGGCCTCGGCGACGGCTTTTTCGGTGTATTCGGCCTTCACGTCGTTGAGGGGACCGAGGACGAAGGCGTTGAATTTGGTGATGAAGCCGCCGACGAGGGCGGCGCCGATGACGAGGGCGATGGCGCATTTGACGATGACCCAGCGCATTTCCTCGAGGTGGTCGAAGAAGCCCATGACTTTTTCGCGCGGGTCGGGCGCGTCGTCACCGGGGAGGGCTGGCTGGGTTGTCGGCATGGTTGGAGGGAGGGCGCGCTTGAAAGCCCAAAAGCGGGGGAGCCGCCATAGAAAAACGCCGTGTCAGCGGGCGAGCGCCGGGCGCAGGAGGGCGGCTTGCCGCGCGAGGTTTCCGGTGAGGGCGGCGGCGAGGGCGGCGACGCGTCCGGCGGGGGTGTTGGAGGCGACGGGGGCGCGCGACGGGACGGTTTCGTCGAGGAGGACGCGGTTGTCCGCGCCGAGCAGCCGGATGTGGATGGAGACGACGGCGGCGGCGGGGGCGGGCGCGGCGGCGGGTTCGATGTGGAAGGCGAGGAGCTGGGATTCGAGGCGGAAGGGCGCCGCCGCGGGGCCGCCGGGGAGGGGGACGCGCGCCAGGCCGGTTTTTCCGAAATAGAGGCGCGCCTGGTGGGTGACG
>JAISTY010000223.1 GCA_031272375.1 Opitutaceae bacterium
TGGCTGCCGATAGACTCGAAGTTTCCCAAGGAGGACTACGAACGCATCGTCGCCGCCGCCGGGCGTGCGGACGCCGACGCCCTCGCCCGCGCGACCGCCGATCTTGCCCGCCGCGTCGAGGGGTTCGCGCGCGACATCCGCGACAAATACATCGCGCCGCCGCACACCACGGACTTCGCCATCCTGTTCCTGCCCACCGAGGGGCTTTACGCGGAGATCCTGCGCGTCCCCGGCCTCGCGGACAAAATCCAGCGCGAGAGCCGCGTGCTCATCGCCGGTCCGACCATTCTCGCGGCGCTCATCAACTCGCTGCAAATGGGCTTCCGCACGCTCGCCATCCAGAAGCGTTCCGGCGAGGTCTGGAAACTGCTCGGCGCGATCAAGGCGCAGTTCGGCTCCTTCGGGGAGCTTCTCGGCAAGGTCCAGCGCAAGCTCGACGAGGCCGGGCGCGCCGTCGGCGACGCCGCCGACAAACACCGCGTCATCACCAACCGCCTTGGCAAGGTCGAGACCCTGCCCGACGCCGAGGCCGCGCAACTGCTGCCCGGCGCGCCCCGTTCCGCCGATCCCGCGGAAACCGCCTGAATCAGAGGATCAGCATGGCGTCGCCGTAGCTGAAAAAGCGGTATTCGCGGGCGATGGCTTCGGCGTAGATCTCGCGCAGCCAGGCGACGCCGCCGGTGCCGCCCGGCGTCAGGAAGGCGGCGACGAGGCAGAGCAGCGTCGAGCGCGGCTGGTGGAAGTTGGTCAGGAGAACGTCAACGCCGCGGAAGGCGCGGGGCGGGTGGATGAAAAGGGCGGTCTCGGCGACGGCGGGGCGTCCGAGCGGGGCGTCGTGCGCCGCGAGGAAATCCTCGATGGCGCGGACGCTGGTGGTGCCGACGGCGACGCGGCGTTTGCCGGAGAAGAGCGCGCGCTGGGTCGCGTCGGGCAGCTCGCAAATCTCGCGGTGGATGGGGTGGTCCTCGATTTCGTCGGTGGAGACGGGTTTGAAGGTGCCGGGGCCGACGTGGAGGGTGAGGTCGCGGCGCTCGACGCCGCCGGCGGCGAGGCGGGCGAGGAGTTCGGGCGTGAAATGCAGGCCGGCGGTCGGGGCGGCGACGGCGACTTGTCGCGCGCGGTCGGCATAGACGGTCTGGTAGCGTTCGCGGTCGAGGGCGCGGCGGGCGTCGGCGGCTTGTCGCGCGATGTAGGGCGGGAGGGGGATTTCGCCGTCGCGGTTGGCGATGTCGGCGAGGGGCGCGCCGCCGTCGGTGTCGAAGCGGACGAGTGCGGCGCCGCCGTCCTCCTTGGCGAGGACGCGCGCGGAGAAGCCGGGGGCGGAGAAGGCGGCGCCGGGCGGGAGTTTTTTGCCTGGGCGGAGGAGGCAGAGCCAAGTTTCGCCGGAGGCGGCGGCGGCTTGTCCGGCGGGGCGGAGGAGGAGGCATTCGACGGCGCCGCCGGTGGCGCGGCGGGCGCGGAGGCGGGCGGGGAGGACGGCGGCGTTGTTGAGGAAAAGCTGGTCGCCGGGGCGGAGAAACTCCGGGAGGTCGGCGAAGGCGCGGTGGGCGATTTCGCGGGTGGCGCGGTTGACGACGAGGAGGCGCGAGCGGTCGCGTCGGTCGGCGGGGGTCTGGGCGACGAGGCGCGGCGGGAGTTCGTAGTCGAAGAGGTCGGTGCGCATGGCGGGAGGGAATTTTTCGTCGGGCGGGTTCAGCGGGGGCCGGGTTTGGCGGCGGGCTTTGGGGAATCGTCGGGGGGCAGGGGCGGAAGGTCGGGGGCGTCGGAGCCGATGTTTTGGAGGATGCCGGTGGGGCCGCCGGAGAAAAACCAGCGCGGGGCGTCGAAAGGCCCCTGGAGGCTGACTTCGAGGATGCTGGAGAGCGGGGCGAGGAGGACGCCGAGGGTGTTGCGGAGAACGGCGCCGGTTTCGCCGACGGGGTAGATTTTGGCGCGGAAGTTGAGGCGTTCGGAGACGATGTCGGCGGCACCGCGGGCCTCGATGCGCGCGGAGGGACCGGTGACGCGGGTGTTGGCGAAGTTCCAGAGGTGTTCGTCGAGGGTGATGTCGGTTTCGAGGCGGGTGAGCATGAGGGAGCCGAGACCGAGTTTGGAGAGGCCGCCGAGGAGGTGGATTTCGCCGAGGCGCGGGGAGACGACGGCGGCGCTGGCGGTGCCGCGCGCGCGGGCGGGGTCGGAGAGGGGCGTTGTGACGCTGGCGGCGAGGTCGAGGGTGTCGTCGGGCGTCCAGGTTTCGCCGGCGGGTTGTTTGCCGGCGGGTGGTTTGCGGAGCGGGGCGAGGAGGGTCTGAAGGCGGGCGAGGCGGGCGCCGCGGAGGGTGCCTTCGACGGAGGCGGTGGCGTTGGCGGTGTCGAAGGCGGCGGCTTGTCGCGGCAGGACGATTCGGAGTTTGGCGGAGAGGTCGCCGCCGGCGAGCCGCGCGGCGAGGGCGGGGATGGCGATGTCGCCGTTGTTGTCGGAGGCGGAGAGGGAGAGGTTTTCGAGGGGGACGCCGGCGAGCCGCGCGGGGCCGTCCGAGGCGAGGGTGGCGTTGAGGGCGCCGGAGAGCGGGGCGAGGGTGTAGTTGCCGGAGGCGACGAGGCGCGGCGGGTTGTCGAAGGCGATGGCGCCGGCAAGCGCGGGGGCGGCGGCGTTGGTGACG
>JAISTY010000056.1 GCA_031272375.1 Opitutaceae bacterium
ATCATCAAAGACCACGCACTCCAATCCGCGACCGTCCCCGACCCGGTCCTCAAACCCGGCGAAATCCTCGTCCGCGTGAAGGCCGCCGCCGTCAACCGCGCCGACCTTATGCAGGTGGATGGCAACTACCCGCCCCCTCCAGGCGCCCCCGACTGGCCCGGCCTCGAAATCTCCGGCGAAATCGCCGAAATCCCCACCGGCACCCCAGGCAATTGGAAGGTCGGCGACCCAGTCTGCGCCCTCCTCGGCGGCGGCGGCTACGCCGAACAAGTCGCCGTCCCCTGGGACATGCTCATGCCCGTCCCCAAAAACCTCCCCCTCGTCGAGGCCTCCGCCCTCCCCGAAGCCTTCGCCACCGCCTACCTCAACCTCTTCATCGAGGGCGCCGCCAAACCAGGACAAACCTTCCTCATGCACGCCGGCGCCAGCGGCCTCGCCAGCGTCATCATCCCCATGGCTCGCGCCTTCGGCCTCCGCGTCATCACCACCGTCACCGACCCCGAAAAAGCCCGCATGATCGCCCACCTCAACGCCGACGTCGTCGTGGACGCCTCCAAGGAAAACATCGCCGACGTCCTCAAACGCGAGGCCGACGCCGGCCACCCCCTCAACCTCGCCATTGACTGTCTCGGAGGCGAACAACTCGCCGCCTGCCTCCCCCACGTCGCCTACATGTGCCGCTGGATCATGATCGCCACCCTCGCCGGCGACATCGCCCCCGTGAACCTCCGCACGATGTTCATGAAAAACATCCGCCTCATCGGCAGCACCCTCCGCAGCAAGCCGCCCGCGACCAAGGCCCAGATCCTCCAAAACCTCGTCCGCGACGTCTGGCCGAAAATCGAAAGCGGCGAACTCCGCCCGACCATCTTCAAAATCCTCCCGATAACGGAGGCCAACGCCGCCCACGCCCTCCTCCGCGAAAACAAAAGCGCCGGCAAAGTCATCCTTACCCTCTGACCCGCCCCGCCCGCATTCCCGTCCCGCCGCGCGGCAACTTGTCGCCGCCCGGCGCGGCGGCTTGCCGCCACGCCCCTGAAATCCCATCCACCCGTCCCTCAACCCAACCATGTTCAAATCCGCCAATCCCCTCCGTCCCTCCTACAAATGGGAGATGCTCACGCTGCTCTCCCTCGCCTTCTTCCTCAACCAGGCCGACCGCGCCATCTACGGCGTCGTCCTCCCCCACATCCGCGAGGACCTCGGCCTGACCGCCTCCCAGGTCGGCCTCGTCGGCACCATCCTCTTCTGGACGATGGGCGTCATGATCCCCTTCGCCGGCTTCGTCGGCGACCGCGTCCCCAAGGCCCCCCTCATCACCTTCTGCCTCTTCTTCTGGAGCATCTCGACGCTCTTCACAGGCGCCGTCGGCGGCATCCTCGGCCTGATTCTGCTGCGCAGCGTCGCCACCGGCGGCAGCGAGGCCTTCTACGCCCCCTCCGCCTACGCGCTGATGGCCAAGTTCCACACCACCACGCGCTCCATCGCCCTCTCCATCCACCAGGCCGCCTTCTACACCGGCATCATCACCAGCGGCTTCCTCGCCGGCGGCATCGCCGAGAAATGGGGCTGGCGCCACGCCTTCTACATCTACGGCGGCTGCGGCGTCGTCCTCGGCGTCGTCTTCCTCTTCCGCCTCCGCGACACCAGGGGCGCCACCCTGCAAACCGCCGGACAAGCCGCCGCCCCGCAACCCGCCGCCGAACCGCCGCCGTCCTTCCGCGAGTCCTTCCTCCTCGTTTTCCGCGTGCCCACCGCCCTGCTGATCGCCTGCGGCTTCGCGGCCCTCAACAGCGTCCACACCGCCCACATCGTCTTCGGCTCGGAGCTGTTCCTCGAAAAATTCCCCAAACTCTCCCTCACGCAGGCCGGCTTCTACTCCATGTCCATCCACTACAGCTTCGCCTTCGTCGGCATCATCGCCGGCGCCGCGCTCTCCGACTGGATGGTCCGGCGGCGTCCGGGTTTCCGCCTCGAAATGCAGACCCTCTCGATGATTCTGGGCGCGCCGGCGATTGTCTGGATGGGCCTTTCGCCGGACCTCTTCTCCATTTGCGCGGCGATGGCTGTCTTCGGCCTGATGCGCGGCTTCTACGAGAGCAACACGCAGGCCGCCCTCTTCGACGTGATACCGCCGCGTTTCCGCGCCATGTCCTGGGCGGTCGTGGGGCTTATCGGCCTTGCCCCCAGCTCCTTCTCCCCGCTGGTGATGGGCATGGTCAAAGGCCGCTTCCCCGAGCACGGCTACGCCTGCGGCTTCGCCTGCATGGGCATCCTCTGGGTCCTCGGCGCCATAGCCATCCTCGTCGCCAGAACCCGCACCTTCAAACGCGACCGCATCGCCCTCTGCTGAAAACCGCCCGCGCGCCGCGCGCGTCAGCCCCGCGGCGCGCGTCAGAGAAGTTTCAAAATGGCGTTTTTCTCAAAGAGCGCGGCGTCCTCCTTGCGCTCAAGGAAGGGGCGGACATCGAGGAGAAGCGCGTCCATCGCGAATGTCTCCAGACGATCGCGGACAAGCTGCCGCCATTGGGCGGCTTGGAAGGTTCCGGCGCCGTTTGTCTGGTCGAACGCGTTTTGAAGAAACGGAAGATTGGGTTCCTGCGGCGGCACTTTGGAACGATACCAGATGAGGTCGAACCAGTCGCGCCCCTTGGGATAAGCGCGGCATATGAGCGCGTGCAGCTTGCCGGCAAAGAGTGACGGAAGATTGTAATGTTGAACGAGAAATGTCAGGTTGCGCGTGACGATTGTGCGTTCGCAAACCGCTCCGGCGGGCGGACGGGTGTCAATTTCAAGTTTGATGGAGAGTTTTTGATCGGGGTAGGCGGACAAGCCCGCGTCATGGAGCAGGCCGGCGATGCGAATCCAGGCGGTGTTGACGGTTTTCCGGTCGTTCCAGGTCAGTTCCGCCGGCAGGTTGTTGAGGGCGAGGTCGCGCTTCACTTTTGCGAGCCACTTTTTGCCATCGTAGCCATCCGGCGAGACAAGGGAGAAATCAAGGTTCTCGGAGAAGCGCGGCAGGTTGTGCAGGAACCGCAACGCGGTGCCGCCGACAAACGCGATGCTCGCGGCGGCCTCGCTTTCATGGAGCGAGCGCAGGACGAGCGCCTGGACGTATTCGCGCAACAGGTTCAGGGCGGCCTCCGGCGTGCCGGCGGAGCGGGCGAGTTGAAGGGCTTGTTCTTTCATGGGATTTCCTCCGTGCCAATGGTGTTGTCGCCCTCGTTGTCGCGCAGGGCGAGCCAGGTTTTCGCGGCCCGCAAAAGGCGCGGTCGCCCGGCGCGTTCCGCGTATCCCAAAAGGCGGGCGGCGTCCACGACACCGGTGTTTTGGTAGCGCATTTCGCCGAGGCGCGCGGGCGTCCATTCGCCCGTTGAAAGATGCCAGTGGTCAAGCAGGGCTTTCTCGGGTTCCGCAACGAGGAGGGTTCCTCCGGCGAATGTTGTCTGATGATAGCCGAAGAACGCCCCGTTCTTGAGGTGGCGATAGGAGAAAACGCCGAGCGCGTTTTCAAAGCGGCGCGGAACGCGGGTGGTGACGGCGGTGAGTTCCGAAACGCGTTCGGGAATCAAATCGTAAAATCCCAGCGCCCAACGGTCGCTCAAATAGGAGGGCGCGTAGAGCAACGCGGAAAGCGCGGCGGGATTGCGCGGGACGTGGGCGAAGGGTTCCGCCAGACAATACATACCCCGCCGCAACGGGAGCAGCTTGCCTTGCGCAATCCATCGGGAGAGCTGGACTTTGAGCGATGCGCGCGAGCCTGGTTCGATTTGGAAAAGCAGGGCGAAATCAAAGCAGGGCAGCATCGCGGTATGCGCCAATAAATCGTCAAATCTCATGAATGTTGGTTAGCATTTATGTTATGTTTTGCAAACGGTTCTTGATGGCGTTTGGGGAGGGGGGATTGGTCGCGAAATTACGAAATTCGTAATTTCGGAGCAAACTTTGGCATGGCGAAAAATCGGCTTTTCATTTTCCGGCGCGGCGGGTTGGGTGCGGGCATGAATCGGCATGACAGCGGTCCGTCGGTTGTGTGGCGCGTGTTCGCGGCCCCGCTCGCGGCGCTGTTGCTCGCGGTGTCAACAGCCGCCGCGGCGCCGGGGGCGCACCAATTTTTCCACGCGGACGCGGCGGAGCCGGGACACGTCTGCGCGGTGACTTTGTTCGCCCATGGCGTCGAGGAGGCTGTGCCGCCGGCGTTGGAAATCGCCGTGCCGGTCGCGGTTGAAACGCCGCGGCAACTTGTCGGCGGGGACGCGGTTTTTGCCGCGCCAGAACGCCGGCTGCCGCCGGGTCGCGCGCCGCCGGCCTGTTGAAAAAAGGCATCGCCGAAGTCGCTCCGATTTTCCGCGCGCGCCGACAAGCCGCCGCGCGTTTTTCAACAACAACGTCCGTGAACACCCGTTCGGGTTAATAAACCCCTTTTGGGGAAACCGCCGGATTACCCGCGGGGTTTGCGGATTTTAACGGACAACATAAGCATATTCTATTAACTATAAATAGATTATATGTCCATGAAAAGGCTTCCATTTAACGGCGGACAAAATCTGTTTTATCATGAAATTCCCCAACGCACTTCAAAACGCGCGGCTGTTTGCGGCCGTGTTCGCCTTAACTCCCGCCCTGCGCGCGGACGGACAAGCCGCCGCCGTGCAACCACCATCCACCCAACCTCTTGCGGAAAACCCTGCCCCAAATAAGGGACAGGTTAATAACGCCGCCGGCAAGGGACAGGTCAAAAATACCGGCGACGGCGATAGCCCCGATAAGGGACAGGTTAATCGCGGACGGGTTGTCGGCGGCTTGTCCGCGGACGGGGGGGCGACTGCCGATAAGGGACAGGTTAAAAATAAGGGACAGGTTATTAACGGGGAGGCGGGCGGCGGGCGGAGGGACGCGCGACAAGCTGCCGTCCGGCTTGACGCTCAACAAGTTGCCGACGACGAGGTTGTTCTGCTGGAGGCGCAGGTGGTGACGGCGGCGCCGTTCCGCCGGGACAGGGCGGAGCTGGCGGCGGCAACCAATGTGCTGGCGGGGGAACAGTTGCGACGGGCCGCCGCGACGTCGTTGGGGGAGACGCTGGACGGGGAGCCGGGGCTGGCGGCGTCGGGGTTCGCGCCGGGGGCAAGCCGTCCGGTCATCCGCGGGTTGGGCGGGGCGCGAGTGCTGGTGCTGGAGGACGGGTTGGGGACGTTGGACGCGTCCGTTGTCAGTCCGGATCATGCGGTTGCGTTGGAGCCGCTTTTGGGCGGGCGTGTGGAGGTGGTGCGGGGGCCGGCGGCGTTGTTGCACGGGAGCGGGGCGGTCGGCGGGGTCGTTAACGTCATTGACGGCCTGATCCCCGAAAGCGCGGGGTCGGCGGCTTGCTCGGGGCGGTTTGGGGGACAGGTTAATTCCGATGACAACGGGCGCGTCGGCGGCGGGCGGTTGGAGGGCGCGGCGGGCGGGGCGGTGGCGTGGCGGCTGGACGGGTTGCGCCGCGAGGCGGGGAATCGGCGGACGCCGGCGGGGGTTGTCGAGAACAGCGCGGTGGAGACGGAGGTGTTGCGCGGCGGCTTGTCGTGGGTGGGGGCGCGCGGGCGCGCGGGGGTGTCGGCGACGGGTTTTGGGAGCGATTACGGGGCGGTCGCGGAGGAGGATGTCACGATACGGTTGAAACGGCGGCAGCTTGCGGCGGAGGGGGCGTTGGAGCGGTTGGGCGGGTTTTTCAGCGGGTTGCGGACAAAGGCGGGGTTCACGGATTACCGGCACACGGAGTTCGAAGGGGACGAGACGGGGACGGTTTTTAAGAGCCGGGGAGGGGAGGCGCGGGCGGAATTGCTGCACGGGCGGACGGGCGGGTTTGAGGGGGCGTGGGGCGCGCGGGCGGGCGCGGACCGCTTCTCGGCGGAGGGCGAGGAGGCGTTCCTGCCGGCGTCGCGGACGGTTTCGGGGGAGGTGTTCGCGTTCGAGGAATGGGCGCGCGGCGGGACGCGGGCGCAGCTGGCGGCGCGGGCGCAATTCCAACGCGTCCGGCCCGAGGGCGGCGCCGCGCGGAGGGACTGGACGGGGGCGTTTTCGGCGGGCGTCGTGCGGGACATCGGGGGCGGTTGCGCGGTGACGCTCTCGGTGACGCGGAGCGGGCGGGCGCCGTCGGCGCAGGAGTTGTTCGCCGACGGGCCGCACGCGGGGACGGGCGCGTTCGAGATCGGCGACAGCGCCCTCGCCTGCGAACGCGTGTGGTCGGGCGATCTCGGCATCACTCGGAAAACGGGGCGCGTGACGGGGGCGTTGCGGGTGTTTGCGACGCGGTTCGACGGGTTCATTTCCGAGCGGGCGACGGGGGAGGTCAGGGACGGGCTGCCGGTGTATCGGTTCGCGCAAAGCGACGCGGTGTTTTGGGGCGCGGAGGCGGAGGCCGTTTTCAAATTGCTGGACGCGCCGGACAACGCGGTGGAGCTGCGCGTGACGGCGGACGCGGTGCGGGCGGAGACGCGCGGGGGCGCCCGCGGCAGGCTGCCGCGGATGACGCCGTCGCGGGCGGGGGCGGAGCTGACCTGGCGCGGACGGTGGCTGACGGCGACGGCGGGGTTGCGGGCGGCGGACCGCGCGCGGCGGCCCGCCGCGGAGGAGACGGCGACGGCGGGGTGGTGCCTCGTGAACGCGGAGGTCGCCGTCCCAGTGAGGGCGGGAGGGTTTTCGGGGGAGTTTTTCCTGCGGGGGACGAACCTGACAAACCAGTTGGCGCGAAACCACGTCTCGCTGCTGAAGGACAAAATGGCGGCGGGCCGGCGCGGCGTGACCGCCGGCGCGCGCGTGGCGTTTTAACGGGGGCGGTTGTCCGACGGCTCGATGTGAACGGAGACGTCCGCGACGCGCAGGGGCGAGCGGACGAGGGCGTCCTTCACCTCGTGCGCGATCGCGTGCCCGCGCCGGACGGTCAGGCCGGCGTCAACGACCACCTGGATGTCCACGAGGTAAAAGGAGCCGCTTTTGCGGATGCGGCATTTGTGGACGTCGAGGGCGCCGGGGACGCCGAGGGCGGCGGCGCGGACCGCGCGCTCGATTTCCGGCGGCGCGGCGGCGTCCATGATGTCCACCAGCGCGCGTTGCAGGATTTGGGTGCCGTTGGCGGCGATGACGACGCAGGCGAAGAGGGCGGCCCAGGCGTCCGCGCAGCGCCATTTTTCGCCGCCGGCGAGGGCGAGCAGGATGCCAACGAAGGCCGCGGCGGAGGTGATGGCGTCGGCGAGGTGGTGGCGGGCCTCCGCGTGCAGGAGCGCGCCGCCGCCGCTCGCGCGGGAGGCCCCCGCGACGCGCCGCGCGTAGGCGAATTTGACGAGGATGATGACGGCGAGCAGCGGGAGCGTCCACCAGCCCGGAGCGGCGTCCGGCGCCGGCTCGCGGAGGCTGCCGATGGCGCCGGCGGCGACGAAGCCGGCGGTCGCGTAGATGAGGAGCGCGATGGCGCAGGCCACGAGCGCCTCGGCCTTGCCGTGGCCGTAGGGGTGGTTGGCGTCGGGCGGCGCCGCGGCGAGGCGGAAACCCGTCCACGCGATGGCGGAGGTCAGGGTGTCGAGGAGCGACTCGGCGGCGTCCGCCACGAGCGCCTGGCTGTGACCGAGGGCGCCGCCGGCGAGCTTGAGGGCGCCGAGGGCGGCGTTGAGAAGAATGCCCTTGAGCAAAAGCCCGTCGGGGCGGTTCTCGCTTGTGCCGTTTGCGGACATCGCGGGAAGGTAAGCGCGGATTTTCCAAACAAACCACACCGTTTTCCCTCCACATGGGCCTTTTCCAGAAATTCAAAACCGGCCTCGCCAAAACCTTCGCCGCCATCAGCGGGAAGGCGCGCGGGCTTTTCGGCGGGCGCGCCATTGACGCCGCCTCCATCGAATCCCTCGAGGAGGCGCTTTACACCGCCGATTTCGGCTCCGAAACCACCGCCGAGATCCTCTCCGAAATCAAAACCGCCTTCAAAAAGGAACGGGAGCTGCGCGGACAAGCCGCCGCCGAAATCGGCGCCGCCGTCCTCACCCGCGCCCTCGCCGGCTCCGAGGGGAAATTTCCCGGCGACAAGCCGCCGCCGCCCCCCGGCGTCATCGTCCTCACGGGCGTCAACGGCTCCGGCAAGACCACCACCGCCGCCAAGCTCGCCTGGCGCATCCGGCAGTCGGGGCAAAAGGTCACCCTCGCCGCCTGCGACACCTTCCGCGCCGCCGCCGTCGAGCAGCTCAAGACCTGGGCGGCGCGCCTCGACCTCGACATCGTCGCCTCGCGCACGGGCGCCGACGCCGCGGCCGTTGCCTTCGACGCCCTTGCCGCCGCGCGCGCCCGCGGCTCCGACTGGCTGATCGTGGACACCGCCGGGCGCCTGCACACCAAGGACAACCTCATGGCCGAACTCGCGAAAATCCGCCGCGTCCTCCAGAAGCAGATTCCCGATGCGCCGCACCACAGCTGGCTCGTCGCCGACGGCAGCCTCGGTTCCAACACCATCGAGCAGGCCCGCGTTTTCCACAAAAGTTTCGGACTCACCGGCCTTGTGGTCACCAAGCTCGACGGCACCAGCCGCGGCGGCGCGCTCGTCGGCGCGTGGCGCGAGTTGAAGTTGCCCGTTTATTTCATCGGCCTTGGCGAGCAGCCCGACGACCTCCAGCCCTTTGACGCCCCCGCCTACGCCCGCGCCGTCTTCGGCCTCGATTGAGGCGGCGGCGGGTTGTCAGCCGCCGAGGAGGGCGAGGAAGGCGGCCTCGTCGAGGACGGGGACGCCGAGGGCCTCCGCCTTCGCGAGCTTCGAGCCGGCTCCGTCACCGGCGAGAAGGTAGTCGGTTTTGGTGCTGACGGACGAGCTGACGCGCCCGCCGGCGGCGGCGATTTTTTCGGACGCCTGCCCGCGGGTGAGCGTCGGGAGCGTTCCGGTGAGGACAAGGGTTTTGCCGGCGAGCGGGCCGGCGTTCGCGGCGGGCGCGGCGGCTGTCTGCCGGAGTTCCCATTCCTTTTTTAAAAGGGGTTCGGAGGGCGGCGGCATGGGCGCGGCGGGGTCGCCGAAGTTGAGACCGGCGTCGCGCAGGCGTTCGAGTTGCCGGCGGTTGGCGGGATCCGAGAACCAGGTGAGAAGCGATTGGGAAACGACCTCGCCGATGTTCGGGATGACGACGGCGGTCTCCTTGAGGACGCGCCCGTTTTCGCCGATGAGAGCCTGGTTGTAATGGGCGTAGGTCGCGTCGGCGAGGTGGCCGAGGTTGCGGAAATGCGCGGCGAGATCCCGCGCCGTTTGCGCGCCGATGTTGGGGATGCCGAGGGCGTGGATGAGGCGCCAAAGCTCGCGGGTTTTGCTGGCGGCGATGGCGGCGACAAGGTTGCCGGCGGATTTTTCCGCGAAGGCGCGGGCGGCGGGCCTGCCTTCCGGTGCGGCGGACGCGACGGGCGTTCCGGGAAACAGCTCCGCCTGCCCGCCGGCGTCCGCGGGCGGCGGCGCGTTTTGGAAGAGGTCGTCGGGTCCGGGCGTGGTGCCGATCGCGAGGAGGTCGGCGGGCGCGAGGCCGTAGAGGTCGGCGGGGGTTTGGACGAGACCGGCGTCGAGGAGAAGCGTGGCGGAGGCGGGGCCGAGGCCGGCGATGTCGAGGCAGGGCTTCGAGGCGAAATGCGTGAGGCGTCGGAGGCGCTGGTCGCGGGTCTCGGCGCGGAGGCGCCAGACGGCCCCGCCCGCCGGACGCTCCGCGTCGAGGCCGAGCGCGGCGAGGCGCGCGGCGAAATTGAAGGGGACGGAGTCCGCCGGGCGTTTTTCGGGGACGGGCGCGATGACGGCGGGGATGATTTCGCCGGCCTTCTCGACGACGACGGTGTCGCCCTCGCGGATGTCCCTGCGGGCGATCTCGTCCTCGTTGTGGAGTGTGGCGCGGGAGACGGTGGAGCCGGCGAGGCGGACGGGTTCGAGTTCGGCGACGGGCGTGAGGGCGCCGGTGCGCCCGACCTGGAGGGTGATGGAGCGGAGGAGGGTTTGCGCGCGCTCGGCGGCGAACTTGTAGGCGATGGCCCAGCGGGGGGCCTTGGCGGTGGATCCGGCGGCGCGCCGGAGTTCGAGGGAGTCGAGCTTCACGACGGCGCCGTCGGTGGGGAAGGGCAGGGTGGCGCGCGCGCGGTCAATGGCGTTGATGGCGTCCCATGTCTCCGCGAAGCCGGCGGTGCTGCGGGAGCAGGGCGGGACGGACAGGCCCCATTCGCGCAGGCGGGCGATGACGCCGGTTTGCGTGGGCGGCAGCGCGGACGCGGGGTCGCAGTGGCCGATGGCGTAGAGGACGACGAGGAGGCCGCGCCGCGCGACGGCGGCGGGGTCGAGCAGCTTGAGGGTGCCGGCGGCGAGGTTGCGCGGGTTCGCGTAAGGCGGCTCGCCGGCCGCCAGCCGCTCCGCGTTGACGCGCCCGAAGGCGGCGTTGGTCATGTAAATCTCGCCGCGGATCTCAACGAGCGCGGGCGCGGGCGCGCCGCCGAGGACGCGCGGGAGGTTCGCGATGGTGAGGGCGTTGGCGGTGACGTCGTCGCCCTCGACGCCGTTGCCGCGCGTGACGGCGCGGGCGAGGACGCCGTTCTCATAGACGAGGGAGACGGCGAGGCCGTCTATCTTCGGCTCGACGTGGAAGGCGGGCGCCTCCTGGCCGAGGAGCCGCGAGAGGCGCTGGTGGAAGGCGAGCAGCTCGGCCTCGGAGTAGGTGTTGTCGAGGCTGGCCATGCGCTCGATGTGGCGGCGGGTGGCGAACCCGGCGGCGCGGTCGTCGCCGACGGACAGGGTGGGGGAATCCGGCGCGGCAAGCTCCGGGCTCTCCCGCTCGAGATCGGCGAGCCGGCGCTTGAGGCGGTCGTATTCAAAGTCGGTGACGGTCGGGGCGGCGTCGCGGTAATAACGCTCGTCGTGCGCGGCGAGTTCGGCGCGGAGGCGGAGGATCTGGGAGCGGGCGTCGGAGGGCATGGCGGGACGCGCGGATTTCTGCCCCCCGCGGCGGGCGAGGGGAAGCGGGATTTCTCCGCGGAATTTCCCCGCGCCCCGCCGCTTTTTTCCGAACTTCTTTTTGCAATCCCGCCTTGTCCGCGGGCGCGCCGGGAGGGACTTTGCGGAGCCTCCGGCGGCTTTCTCCGCGCCACACCACCCGGCAAAAAATCCCATGAACCTGAAACGCTCCCTCGCCCTTTGCGCCCTCGCGTTCGCGGCCCCCGCCCTCCGGCAGACCGCCGCCGCCGAGGTGTCCGTCGCCTCCCTCCTCGCCGAGATGACCGACCGCGACGCCATCGCCCGCTTTCCCGACCCCGCGTTCACCTGCGCCCAGGCGAGCAGCTACGACCGCGCGACCGTCGCCCCGGACCGCCCCGGCTGGTTCGCCAACGACGACCGCTCCATGTTCATCCGCGTCGAAAGGAACAACGGGCGCCGCGAGTTCGTCATGTTCGACGCCCCCGGTCCGGGCGCCGTCGTCCGTTTCTGGATGACCTTTTCCGGCCCCGACTGCGGGCGCGGCACGCTCCGCATCTACATTGACGGCGCCGCCGAACCCGCCGTCAGCGGGACGGCCTTCGACATTTTGAGCGGCCCCGCCATCACCTCCGCGCCGCTTGCCGACTCCGTCTCGAAACTCACCCACTACACGCGCCGCGGCCACAACCTCTACTTCCCCATCCCCTACGCGAAATCCTGCAAGATCACCTACGAGAGCGCGAACCTCCGCGAGGACGATTTCGGCGCGCGCCGGAAGGGAACCGAGGCCGTCTATTACAACATCAACCACCGCGCCTACGCCCCCGGCGTGAAGGTCGTCTCCTTCTCCCTTGACGGGGTCGCGCGCGACGCCGCCCTTGTCACCGCGGCGCTGCAAAAACTCTCCTCCGGCGACCGGATTCTCCCCGCGCCCCGCGCCACGCTCCGTTTCGACGGCGAGCTCGCGCCGGGCGCCAGCCGCTCCGTCTCCTGCGAAAACCCCGGCGCCATCCAGCGCCTCGCCTTCCGCCTCAACGCCGGGAAGGACCTCTCCCAGGCTCTCCGCTCGACCCTCCTCGAAATCACCTTCGACGGCGAAAAAACCGTCTCCGTCCCCGCCGGCGATTTCTTCGGCGTCGGCTACGCGCGCGCCTTCACAAACACCTACTACACGACGGCGGATCACCGCGGCTACCTCCAGTCCTTCTGGGTGATGCCGTTCGCCGGAAAATGCGTCGTCACCCTCCGCAACCTCGGCGACCAGCCCGTCCGCCTTTCCCAAACCGCCGTCGAAATCAAGGACTGGGCCTGGGACGCCCGCTCCATGCGCTTCGGCGCCGCCTGGCGCCAATACGCCGCCGTCAAAACCGGCCCGCACGACAAGGCCGTTGACCTCAACTTCGCCGACCTCCGCGGCAAAGGCGTCTATGCCGGCGACGCCCTCGCACTCTTCAACACCACCGACAAATGGTGGGGCGAGGGCGACGAGAAAATCTACGTGGACGGCGAGAAATTCCCCTCGCACATCGGCACCGGCACCGAGGACTACTACGGCTACGCGTGGAGCCGCCCGGAGCCGTTCACCGGCCACCCCTTCATCGCCCAGCCCTTCGGCGACGGCGCCAAATCCGCCGCCCTCGCCGTCAACTCCCGCTACCGCGCCCTCGACGCCATCCCCTTCAACCAATCCCTCCGCTTCGACATGGAACTCTGGCACTGGTCCGACACCCGCGTTCACTTCGCCCCGACCGCCTTCTTCTACATGCTCCCCGGCGGCAAAAGCGCCGCCCCCGACCCCGTCCCGGAAGCCCTCCGCCCAGTCCCCTCCTCCCGCGACGACGTCATCCCCGGCGCCCTCCCGAAGGAGTGAAACACCCCCGCGCCCATGCCGGCCATGCCCCTCACCTTCGACAGCGACGACGCCCCCGAGCGCAAGGCGGACGCCTGCCGCCGCTGGCTGGACGAACTCCCCCTCGACACCCGCTTCCGCCAGAAGGAACTCGCCGGCGGCGCCGCCGCGCCGGGCGCCCTCGCCGCCTTCTTCCGCCGCTTCGCCGGCGTCTCCCCGAAACGCTACTTCGACCGCCGCCGCGTCCAGTTCTGCCGGCGGCAGCTTGCCGACCCCCTCGTCCCCATCAAAACCATCGCCATAGACCTCGGCTTCCGCCGCCTCTCCGACTTCTCCGAATGGGTCAACCTCCGCTTCGGCGCCCCGCCCCGCCGCCTCCGCGAACGCCTCCTCGCCCGCAAACAGCCGCCCGCGCCCTGAACGACAACCCGCCGCCATGCCGCCGCCCTCCTCGATAACCTGCCGCGCCCTCACCAAACGCTTCGACCGCACCCTCGCCCTCGACGCCGTGGACTTCTCCGTCAACGCCGGCGAGGTCCACGCCCTCTGCGGCGAGAACGGCGCCGGCAAAAGCACCCTCGCCCGCATCCTCGCCGGCGTCGTCACCCCCGACTCCGGTACGATAAGCGTCGGCGGCGTCCCCGCCGAAATCACCACGCCCGCCCGCGCCCGCGAACTCGGCATCGGCATCGTCTTCCAGGAACTCGACCTCTTCAACGGCCTCTCCGTCGCCGAAAACATGGCCCTCGGCCACCCCGACGCCGAACGCTTCTTCGTCCGCCGCCGCGCCCTCGCCGCCTGGTGCCGCCCCTTCCTCGCCCGCGTCGGCCTCCCGGAACTCGACCCCGCCTCGCCCCTCGGCTCCCACGGCATCGCCACCGCCCAGCTCGTCGCCATCGCCCGCGCCCTCGCCCTCAACGCCCGCTTCCTCCTCCTCGACGAACCCACCAGCTCCCTCACCGAGGAGGCCGCCGACCGCCTCCTCGCCCTCGTCTCCGAACTCAAAAACACCGGCACCGGCATCGTCTATGTCTCCCACAAAATGCGCGAAATCTTCCGCGTCGCCGACCGCGTCACCGTCCTCCGCGACGGCTCCCTCGTCTCGACCAAACCCGCCCGCGACACCTCCATCGGCGAAACCGTCTCCCTCATGGTCGGACGCGCCATAGACACCTCCGCCCGCATGACAACCGCCCCGCGCGACGCCATCGCCCTCCGCCTCGACAACCTCTCCACCCGCCGCGTCCGCGGCGTCTCCCTCTCCGTCCGCCGCGGCGAAATCGTCGGCGTCGCCGGCCTTGTCGGCTCCGGCCGCAGCGCCCTCGGCAAGGCCCTCTTCGGCATGGAACCCTGGACGGACGGCTCCGCCACCCTCGCCGGCGAACCCTACCGGCCCCGCTCGCCCGCCGACGCCATCCTCTCCGGCTGCGCCTACCTCCCCGAGGACCGCCGCGGTCAGGGCCTCTTCCTCCAGACAAGCGTCCGCCACAACGCCTCCGCCGCCATCCTCTGCCGCCTCCGCCGCGGCCCCTTCGTCCGCCGCTGGCAGGAAACCAAACTCGTCCGCGACGAACTTGCCCGCACCCGCGCCAAAGTCCCCTCCCTCGCCGCCCCCGTCAGCGCCCTCTCCGGCGGCAACCAGCAAAAAGTCCTCCTCGCCAAATGGCTCCTCACACGCCCCGCGCTCCTCTACCTCGACGACCCCACGCGCGGCGTGGACATCGGCGCCAAGGCCGACGTCTATAAAATCATCGCCGAACTCTCCGCCGCCGGCACCGCCATCCTCCTCGCCAGCTCCGAAATGCCGGAACTCCTCCGCCTCTCCCACCGCATCCTCGTCCTCCACGAGGGCCGCCCCGCCGGCCTCCTCGACGCCGCCACCGCCACCCAGGAGCAAATCATGGCCCTCGCAACCGACACCGCCCGACAACCCGCCGGCAACTCCGCCACGCGACAACCCGCCGCCTCCTCCCAATCGTAAGCGTAATTGTTCATTCATTCTCCCCCCATGCGCCTCCAAACCCTCTTCTCCGCTCTCCTCCTCGCGCTCCTCGCGCGACAACCCGCCGCCGCCGCCCACGCCTTCAACGGTCCCCACACCGGCCCCAACCTCGCCCGCGTCGCCTTCCCCGTCGGCGGCCTCGGCGCCGGCATGTTCTGCGTCGAAGGCTCCGGCGCCATCGCCTCCCTCTCCGTCCGGCATTCGATGGACTTCCACAACGAACCCTCCGTCTTCGCCGCCCTCTGCCTCCTCTCCGACTCCGGCAACCCCGCCGACAACACCGTCCGCGTCCTCGAAGGCCCCGTCCCCGACTGGAAATATTTCGGCCTCCCCGACAGCGGCAACGGCCTCGGCGGGCGCACCTACGGCCTCCCGCGCTTCCGCGAGTGCGCCTTCCTCGCCCGCTTCCCCTTTGCCACCGTCTTCCTCCGCGACCCCGCCGTCCCCCTCTCCGTCGAACTCACCGCCTGGAGCCCCTTCACCCCGCCCGACGCCGACAGCTCCAGCCTCCCCGCCGGCGCCCTCGAATACCGCTTCAAAAACACCTCCCAAAAAAACCTCCGCGCCGTCTTCTCCTTCAACTGCCGCGGCAACTTCATGGCCCGCGCCAAAGGCGCCTCCAACGGCGCCCTCGCCGACTCCGCCGGCTCCATAGGTCCCATCGCCGGCGGCTTCGTCCTCCACGAGCAACAAGCCGCCGCCACCCGCGCCGGCGGCCCCTCCTTCGCCTTCTTCGTCAACGACCCCGCCGTCGTCGTTGACCACTGCTGGTTCCGCGGACGCTGGTTCGACGCCATGACCGTCGCCTGGGACAACGTCGCCGGCGGCCGCCCCGTCGCCAATCCCCCCGTCCCCGGCAACGCCCCCGGCGCCTCCCTCGCGCTGCCCTTCACCCTGAAGCCCGGCGAGGAGCGCGTCGTCCGCCTCAACACCGTCTGGTTCGTCCCCTCCGGCAACCTCAGCAGCGGCGTCTCCAAAACCGCCGCGCCCGTCCCCACCCCCGGCGCCGCCTTCGGCGCCGGCCCCGTCCGCCCCGAAAACTACCCCAACCCCCGCGTCCGCTCCGCCTTCAACCAGCGCGGCCAACGCTTCCTCTCCTCCTACAACACCCCCCACCTCGACGACGCCACCGGCGTCCTCGCCTCCGCCCCCTTCACCCTCCAGCGCCCGCGCCTCAACCTCCTCGTCTCCGGCGGCGCCTTCCCCGGCGCCACCTGCGTCAACCTCCTCGTCGCCGGCAAAATCGTCCGCACCGCCACCGGCGACGGCGACGAAACCCTCCGCTGGAAATCCTGGGACGTCTCCCCGTTCGCCGGACAAGCCGCCGTCATCGAAATCGTTGACAGGCGAACCGGACCCTGGGGCCACATAAACGTGGACGACATCGTCCAGTCCGACGTCCCCGCCACGACCTCCGTCCCGCCCGGCAGCCTCGCCGTCTGCGACTTCGAGTTCGCCTCCTGGAAAAACTCCGGCTGGACCGCCCGCGACGAGGCCGCCCCCGGCAAGGCTTCCTACGCCCCCTGGTATGCCTCCAAATTCAACTCCATCCACGCCGCCGCCGCCCACTGGCGCGACAACGCCCCCGCCCTCCGCGAACGCAGCGCGAAATTCCGCGACGCCCTCTTCGCCTCCACAATCCCCCCGGAGGCCCTCGAAGCCGTCGCCGCCAACCTCTCCATCCTCAAATCCCCCACCGTCCTCCGCCAGACCGACGGGCGCCTCTGGTGTTGGGAGGGCAACTTCGACAACCGCGGCGCCTGCGCCGGCTCCTGCACCCATGTCTGGAATTACGAACAGGCCCTCTGCCGCCTCTTCCCCTCCCTCGCCCGCGACGCCCGCCGCTCCGTCTTCTTCGAGGGCCAGGACGCCAAAGGCCGCCAGGCCTTCCGCCTCAACCTCCCCCTCTCGCCGGGCGGCACCGCCTTCGACGCCGCCGACGGCCAGCTCGGCGAAATCATGAAGGTCCACCGCGAATGGAAATTCTCCGCCGACGACGCCTTCCTCCGCGCCCTCTGGCCCAAGGTCAAAACCGCCATCAACTATGCCATCGCCAAATGGGACCCCCGCGAAACCGGCCTCCTCGAGGAGTCCCACCACAACACCTATGACATCAATTACTACGGCCCCGACGGACACTGCGGCACCTTCTACCTCGGCGCCCTCGCCGCCGTCTCCAAAATGGGCGCCGCGATGGGCGAGGACGTTTCCCGCTACCAAACCCTCCTCGCCAAAGGCCGCGCCCGCCTCGAAACCGAACTCTTCAACGGCGAATACTTCGTCCAGCGCGTCGCCAAATCCGGCCTCGTCGAAAACTTCAAACCCCTCAACCCCGACGACCAGAGTGCCGCCTACCGCGACACCGCCCGCCGCATCAACGACGAGGGCCCCAAATACCAATACGGCGCCGGTTGCCTCTCCGACGGCGTCCTCGGCCTCTGGCTCGCCAGACTCTGCGGCATCACCGACGACCTCGTTGACCCCAAACTCGTCCGCTCCCACCTCCTCGCCGTCCACCGCCACAACCTCAAAAACAACCTCTCCACCCACGCCAACCCCCAGCGTCCAAATTACGCGATGGGCGACGACGCCGGTCTCCTCCTCTGCACCTGGCCCCGCGGCGGCAAACCCCTCCTCCCCTTCGTCTATAGCGACGAGGTCTGGACCGGCATCGAATACCAGGTCGCCTCCCACCTCGCCCTCTCCGGCGAACCCGCGAAGGCCCTCGAAATCGTCCGCGCCGTCCGCAACCGCTACGACGGCGTCCGCCGCAACCCCTTCAACGAATACGAATGGGGGCATTGGTATGGCCGCGCCCTCTCCAGCTACGCCCTCCTCCCCGCCTTCTCCGGCGTCTCCTACGACCCCGCCGCGCAAAAAATCCTCGTCGCCCCCAACGCCCCCCGCGACGGTGCCTTCCTCCTCAACGCCCCCGCCGGCACCGGCCTCGTCACCCTTAAAAACGGACGCCCCTCCCTCGCCGTCATCGAGGGCCAAATCCCCCTCAAAAACTAACCGACCGCACCCACCCGCCCGCTTGACACCTCCGCGCCCTCCGCGCCCTCCGTGAGAAACCTCCCAACCGCTTCCGCCATGAAACTCCCGCCCGCACTCGCCCGCTTCCGCGAAATCCTCGGCCTCGCGCTTATCTTCGCCGCCGCCGTCATCTTCAGCCCGACAGGCTCCGGCGGCGAAAACATCTTCCTCCAGCCCGACAACCTCACCGACATCCTCCGCCAGCAGGCCGAGATCGGCATCATCGCCCTCGCCATGACCCTCGTCATCATCTCCGGCGGCATAGATCTCTCCGTCGGCAGCCTGCTCGCCTTCGTCGCCTCCCTCACGGCCCTGCTCCTCGTCAAATGGCAGCCCGCCCTCGGCCCCGCCGCCCACATCACCGTCGCCCTCCTCGCCGCCCTCGCCTCCGCCTTCCTCCTCGGCTTCCTCAACGGCGCCGTCATCGCCCGCCTCCGCCTCCAGCCCTTCATCGCCACCCTCGCCACCATGATCGGCGTCCGCGGCCTCGCCCGCTGGATGTGCGACAACGCCAACATTGACTTCGGCTTCGGCGGGCATGTCTCCGCCCGCTTCGCCGACATCTTCTCCGACAAACTTTTCGTCATCGGCCTCTGGGCCGCCGCCGCCGCGTTCTTTTACGTCCTCCTCGAATACACCGTCTTCGGACGCCACGTCCGCGCCGTCGGCGAAAACGAGCGCACCGCCGGCTACACCGGCCTCCCCATCCGTTTCACCAAGGTCGCCGTCTATTCCCTCTGCGGCCTCGCCGCCGGCGTCGCCGGCCTCATCCACGCCGCCCGCAGCTACCAGGGAAACCCCAACGACGGCTCCGCCTACGAACTCGACGCCATCGCCGCCGTTGTCATCGGCGGCACCGCGCTCTCCGGCGGCAAGGGCAGCATCCCCGGCACGATCATCGGCGCGCTCATCATGGGCGTCCTCACCAACATCCTCCGCCTCCGCCTGATAGACACCAACGTCGAATTCATGATCAAGGCCGTCATCATCGTCGCCGCCGTCTGGCTCCAATCCCCCCGCAAGGCCAGGTAAGGCAAATCACACGGAGATCACGGAGTTTTAATCCATTAAATAACAACAAAATAAACACAACCTCCCGACAACCCGCCGCATCACAAAACCGCCTTCGTTTCCCTTCTTAACTTCCACCCTTCTCCGTGCCCTCCGTTAAAACTCCGTGACTTCCGTGTAATGAAAAAACTCTCCACCACCATGAAACCCAAACGCCTCCTCGCCCTCCTCGCCTTCGCCGCGACCTTCGCCAACGCCGCCGACAAACTCGTTGTCTTCAGCCAGTGCAACAACGCCGAACCCTACCGCGCCGCCCAAAACGCCCGCATGTCCGAACGCTTCGCCAAAATCCCCGGCGTCCGCCTCGAAATCATGGACGCCCAGCAGGACAACACCCGCCAGATCGCCCAAATCGAAACCGCCATCCGCCGCCGCCCCGCACTCCTCATCGTCGCCCCCAACGAATCCGCCCCCCTCACACGCGTCATGGGCCGCGCCCTCGCCGCCAAAATCCCCGTCATCTGCCTCGAACGCGACATCTCCCAGCCCCTCTACACAAGCTACGTCCGCGCCGACAACCGCGAGATCGGCCGCCTCGCCGGCGAATACATCGTCGAACTCCTCAAACGCAAAAACGGCTCCCCCGCCGGCGTCGTCGTCGAAATCTGCGGGCTGAAGGGCGTCGAAGCCGAAATCAACCGAGAGGGCGGCGCCCACGACGTCTGGAAAAACCACCCTGGCATCCAGGTCGCTGCCGCCCCCGTCGCCGACTGGCTCCAAAGCCGCGCCAAGGACCGCATGACCGAGGTCCTCGGCGCCCTCCCGAAAATTGACGTCGTCTATGCCCACAACGACCCCATGGCCATGGGCGCCTGGCTCGCCGCCAAAGACAAGGGCCGCGAAAAGGAAATGCTCTTTGTCGGCGTTGACGGCCTCTCCGGCCCCGGCGGCGGCATCGAAAAAGTCAACGAGGGCCTCCTCGCCGCCACCTTCATCTATCCTCTCTGCGTGGATGAGGCCGTTGCCATCGCCGAAAAAATCCTCTCCGGCGACACGGCGAACCTTCCCAAAACCCAGACCGTCCCCTCCCGCATGGTGACAAAAGGGACGCCCTGACGCGCGGCGGCTTGCCGGACGGATTTGCGGGGGGGGAAACGCGGACGCGGAGATTTTGACGCGTGCCGCCCCGTCTGAATGGCGCGCCCGGCGGGAGTCGAACCCACGACCACCTGCTTAGAAGGCAGATGCTCTATCCAGCTGAGCTACGGGCGCCCTTGTGTTCGCGGCACGTTAGGCGCGCCCCCCTCACCCGCAAGGTGAAACCCCCCGTCCCCTGTTTTAACCTGTCCCCTACCTGTTCCTCAATGTGTTATGATAAATTGCATATTGTCTTAATCAGACAGCCGTGGGGTTGGAAGTGTCCGCGCCTTCGCGTGAGAAAATCCTCGCCCGCCTGTTCCTCTTTGAATTGTCCGGCGGAACGCCGGTGCCGGGGCTTCGTGTGAGTAAAAAAATCATTTTTAGGAATGCCCTTGAATCTTCGGAGGTGTGTGTTAGTTACCGATGTTCAAATGAGTTCCACCTACAGCGCCCTCCAAGATGAGTGTCTTTACGCAAACCTTTCACTTCCGAAGACCGGTCTTGTTGACCTCACGTTCGGGAACGTCTCCGTCGCAGATCCGCAACTGCGCGTCTTCGCAATCAAGCCAAGTGGCGTCGAATACCCGCGACTGACGATTCACGACATCGTCGTTCTCGACTTCGAGGGAAAGGTTCTCGAAGGGCAATTGCGCCCGTCGTCGGACACGCCGACGCACCGGTATCTCTATTTGCACTTTCCGGGTATCCGCGCCGTTGTGCACACACACTCGCGCAACGCCGTCGCCTTCGCGCAGGCCGGTCTCGACTTGCCGGTGCTTGGGACGACGCATTGCGACTACTTTCGCGGCCCCGTGCCCGTCACCCGCGCGTTGACTCCCGAAGAGACTGCCGGTGCCTACGAATGGGAGACGGGCAAGGTCATCGTCGAGCGTTTTCGACAAGACAATTTGAACCACTTTGAAATCTCCGCCGCGCTGGTTCGCAATCACGGACCGTTTGTGTGGGGACCATACGGCGGGGCTGCTGTCGAGACCGCTCTTGCTCTCGAAATCGTTGCAGACATGGCGTTGAAGACGCTTGCGCTGAACCCCGCCGCGCCGCTGGCACCGGCGCACATTCTCGACAAGCATTTCCTGCGTAAGCACGGTCCCAACGCTTATTATGGGCAACGTTAACGTTGCCGGTGGTGCCGGCGTTGCTCGGCCTCCGCGTCGCTCAAACGCAGTTTCAGCGCGGAGAGGTGGAAGTTCACGAGCGGAATGAGCGCGAGCAAGAACAGGAACGTGAACGCCATTGCGACGTAGCCGGCGATGTCGTGAATTGCGCCAATGCTGAACGCCGGGTTCTCAATCATCGGCGCGGAGCCGTCGGGCAGGAGTGGTGCCGGTGAGCCGTCGGCGAGCGGCGGTGCCGGCAGTTTCGGCGGTTGCCCCCACGGGTCGAGTTCGATGCTCGCGGAACCGTATTTGTATGCCCAGATGCTCAAGAAGGTCGTTCGTATAAAATTCAAAACGAGCGCGAGACCGAGCGAGAGAACAACGAGCATAATTTTTCGCCAGCGTCCGTGAACCATTATCGCCGACAAAAACGACCCCATAAAAATACACGCAGTCAGCGAGCGGACACCGGAGCAGGCGTCGGCGACGCCCACGGCGTCGGGCGCGCCGCCTTCGAGCCGCGCCGGCAGTATGATGTAGTTGGCGGAGACGCCGACGTGCAGGTCAAGCGCGTTCATCAGTGCGGCGACGAGTTTCGTGACGTTCATCAGAAGGAAAATTTTGATTTGCGTGTCCATCAGGAACAGCGCGGGACCGGAGACAATCCAGACGAGTCCGGGGAAAACGAGCAGTGCAAGTAGTCGCCGGCGGCTGCCGGTTGTGAGCGGAGTGCCGGCGGCGTCGCGCTCGGAGACGAGCCAGATAGTCGCAAAGAAGAGGGCGACAAAACCGCCGGTGTTAAAGTAAGTCGCAAAGACGTTGGGACCGCCGATGGCTCGCATCGCCGCGCCAAGCGCGAAGAGCAAAACGCCGGCGATGACGATGAGGCGGGGCAGGGCAGTGAGGAGGCGGGGGAAGCGGGGAGGGTGGAGCGGGGAGCAGGAAGGTTGTGCGGCATTTGCGTCGTTTGTAAATGAGGCGGCAGTGGCGGTGCTGCCGGTAAACGTGCTGCGGATTTCTCCCCAACGTTCGTAGAGCACGTAGAGCATCAGTGGCAGCGTGAAGTAGCCGAAGAAGTAGTCGTCGCGCAGTGCCCATTGGTAACTCTGTTCCCAAATGACAACGCCGAGGAACACCGGTAGCAGCGCGAGGGCGAGGCGCGACGGTGCACTCAAATGCGCAAAGGTTCCGAAGAACTCGCGGGCGCCGGCGCGCCATTGCAGAAGGATGCCGGCACTGCCGGCGGCTGTTTTTTCGCTGCTCATTGGTTTTCGGAGACAATGGAGAGAATAGACAAAATGGACAGATTGGACTGCAAACGGGAAGGGGTCTTGTCTATGATTTCTCCTTGCCGGCGACGCCGCGCCACACACCGTTTCGCTTCACATGTCTTCCACAACATCTTCTAACTCCGTCCCAACGTCCTCTAACTCCGCCCACCAGACCGGCACCCAATACCTCATCAGCATCTCCATCATCGGTGCGCTGTTTTTCATTTTCGGGTTCGTGACGTGGCTCAACCGCGC
>JAISTY010000019.1 GCA_031272375.1 Opitutaceae bacterium
CCTCACGGCAGTTCCAGCTCGGCCAGCAAAGGAGAGTGATCGGATAGCCGGGCCCATTCCCGGCCGCGCAGCACGCGCGCGCTGCGCACGGCAAAGCCGCGCTGGTAGATGCGGTCCAGGCGGAACCACGGGAACACGGCGGGAAAGGTGCGCGGCGGCGGCAACAGCAGGCGCGAACTGCCGTCCATGCCCAGCTGGTTGTTGCGTTCCATGACGGAGATGCCGCTGTTGGGCAGCCCGCGCAGCGCGTTGCTCAGGCGCCTGACGGAATCGCGCAGGCGCGGCAGTTCGCCGCCATGGCTGCGCGGCGCATGGGAGAACACTTCGTACAGGCCCAGCTGCTGCACGAACAGGGGCGCCAGGCGGTCGCCCCAGTCGTTGAAATCGCCCGCGATCAGAAAACGCGCGTCCGCCGGCTCCGGGAATTTTTTCAGGACAAGGTCGCGCGCGGCGATCGCCTCGCCGAGCCGGAAACGGGCGGCCCGCGGGTCGGCGGCATCCACCGTCCAGCGGCTCTTGAGATGAACCACAAAAACGGTGAGGCCCTCGTCCGGGAAAAACACCTCAAGGAGACCGCGGCGGAGGCGCTCGGTCTTCCCGTTGAGGGAAAACTCCACGACGGGATGCGGACGCGTCTCGAACGCCTTTTTGGAAAAGACGGCGAGGTTGCGCGGACCGTCGCCCATCACCCTGACGTGCGGATAGTCGGCGCCGTCGCGCCGCAAATCCCGCTGCAGCTCGGAGGCAAAACGGGCGTCTCCCATTTCCTGGACGAGAAGGATGTCCGCGCCGAGGCCGAGGAGGGTTTTGCGAAGGGCGGTTTTCTGAACCTCCGGCTTGGGATACTGCTTCCGGTAGCCGTCGGGGGTCATGCGGTTCTCAAGGGAGTAATTCTCAAGATTCCAGGTCGCGAGCGACACCCCGGCGCCGCCGGCGGGGACCGCCGAAAGACAAGCTGCCGCAAGACAAAGCAAAAGGGGCGTCCGGGGAGTTCTTTTCACGGGCGGACGGATGCCGCGCCGCGTCGAAATTGCAAGACGCGCGGGGAAGGCGCCTCTCCCCGCCGCGACGCGGCTTCCGCGCATCGCAACTTCCCGCTTCAAATTCCGCCCGCCGCCCGCCAGCCTCCCCATCGCGCCTCCGCCTCCGCCGTCTCCCGTTTCCAATCTTCCAATTCCAATTTTCACGCCATGCCCACACTCGTCGCTCTTCTCCACGGCCCCGACCAGCCCGGCCTCGTCGCCCGAACCGCCGGCTGGATCTACGAACGCGGCGGCAACATTCTCCACGCCGACCAACACCGCGACATGGACGCCGGCGTCTTCTTCCAGCGGATCGAATGGGAACCCTCCAACCCGGCCCGCGCCCCCGAAATCGCCTCCGAATTCTCCGCCTTCGCCGCCACCCTCGGCATGTCCGCCCGCGTCCGCTCCTCCGCACGGAGACAGCGCGTCGTCCTCTTCGTTTCCAAATTTCCCCACTGCTTCCACGACCTCGTCCTCCGCTTCAACTCCGGCGAATACCCCGGCGAAATCGCCGCCGTCGTCTCCAACCACACCGACCTCGCCGCCGCCGCCCGCGCCTACGGCCTCCCCTTCCACCACATCCCCGTCACCCCTGACTCCAAGACCTCCGCCGAGGCCGCCCAGCTCGCCCTCCTCCGCGAAACCGCCGCCGATCTCGTGGTGCTCGCCCGCTATATGCAGGTGCTTTCCGGCGGTTTCCTCCGCTCCCTCAACCGCCCCGTCATCAACATCCACCACTCCTTCCTCCCCGCCTTCGCCGGCGGGAAACCCTACCACCAAGCCGCCCTCCGCGGCGTGAAACTCATCGGCGCCACCGCCCACTACGCCACCGAACTCCTCGACGACGGCCCCATCATCCAGCAGGACGTCGTCCGCGTCACCCACCGCGACACCGTTGACGACCTTATCCGCAAAGGCCGCGACCTCGAGCGCGTCGTCCTTGCCCAGGCCCTCCGCTGGCACCTCGAAAGCCGCGTCCTCGCCTACGGTCGCAAAACCGTCGTCTTCGACTGAAAAAAACCGCGTTTCGCCTGTTTTTTCCGGCTTTCCGGAGTTTTCCCTCGACTTTTCCGCCGGAACGTGTGTTTTACAGCATCTCCCGCCGCGCGGACAGCCCCCGGCGGAAGTCTCTTTTAACCATGACAACCAAGCTCAAACTGCCATCCCGCCGGTTCATCAAACCCTCCTTCCAGTCGCTGATTGAGAAAAAACGCGACGGACAGGAGTTCTCCCAGGAGGAAATCCGCCACATCATTGACTCCACCCTCGACGACGAAATGCCCATCCACCAGCTCTCCGCGCTGCTGATGGCCATCTACTTCAAGCAAATGTCCGCCGTCGAAACCGCCATCCTCACCGAGGAAATGATGCTCTCCGGCGAAGTCGTTGACCTCTCCAAAATCTCCCGCCCGAAGGTGGACCTCTACTCCACCGGCGGCGTCGGCGACAAAACCGCCCTCGTCCTCGTCCCCCTCGCCATGGCCGCCGGCGTCGTCGTCCCGATGATGTGCGGCGTCGAAAGCGATTACGTCATCTCCACCCTCGACAAGCTGGCCGCCTTCCCCGGCTTCAAACGCACCCTCTCTCTCGACGCCTTCGCCGCGCAACTCGCCAAGGTCGGCGGCGCCGTCGTCGCCCAGGACCCGAAACTCGCCCCCGCCGACGCCAAGTTCCACGAATTGCGCAAGGAAACCGGCACCATCCCCAGCCTCCCCCTCATCACCGGCTCCGTCCTCTCCAAAAAACTCGCCGAGGGCGCCGAAAGCCTCGTGATTGATATCAAATGGGGCAACGGCTCCTTCATCCGCGAACTCGAGCCCGCCAAACAGCTCGCCCGCACCATGACCCGCGTCGGCCGCTCCCTGAAACGCCGCTGCGTCGCCATGGTCACCGACATGAACCAGCCCATCGGCGACTCCGTCGGCACCATGCTCGAGGTCAGGGAGGCCATCGAACTCCTCAAGGGCAACGGCACCGACGACATGAAGGAACTCATCCTCAGACTCGGCATGGAAATCGTCCGCCTCGCGGGCGTCGCCGGCTCCACCCTCTCCGCCAAACAGGCCGTCCAACGCCACCTCGCCGACGGCTCCGCCCTCCAAAAACTCAAGGAACTCGTCAAGGCCCAGGGCGGCGACGCCTCGCTCGTGGACAACCCGGAAAAATTCCAGCAGGCGAAACACATCCGCAAGCTGCCGGCGCCCAAACGCGGCTATGTCCACATGATCAACGCCTCCCTCATCACCCGCGGCGTCTGCGTCCTCGGCGGCGGCGTCATCAAGGCCGGCGACAAAATTGACTACAGCGTCGGCGTCTCCGGCATCAAAAAGGTCGGCACCCAGGTCAAACAGGGCGAGCCGCTGATGATGATCCACTACAACGACGAGGCGAAACTCGAGGCCGCCCTCGGCTACTTCAAGGAAGCCTACCGCCTCGCGCCCAAACGCCCGACGCCGCCCCCGCTCGTCGTCGAACGCGTCGCCTGACCTCGCTCACGCCGCGAGTATCCGCTCAAGCGCGTGGCGGCGGCTGCCCTTGATGAAAACAGCCCCCTTGAAGCCCGCGAAAAACTCCGCGACAGGTCCAAGACTTTCGGCGATGTGAACCTGCGCCGGATCCGCCCCCGCCTCCAACGCGCCGCGGCGGACGGCTCCGGCGTCCGCGCCGACAAGCATGAGAAAATCCCCCGGCCTCAACCGCAGCGAACGCCCGAGTTCCAAATGGTGCCGCTCCGACTCGGCCCCCAGCTCCTCCATCCCGCCAATGATGTAGAGCCGCGGCAGCTTGTCGTCGGCGCCTTCCACAAAGGCTTCGAGCGCGTCGGCCATCGAGGCGGGGTTGGCGTTGTAGCAGTCAAGGTAAAGTTCCCTTTCCTCGTCGCGGCGAAGCTCGCCGCGAAGCTCCCCCGGACGCCAGGACACGATGCGCGCCTGGATGTCGCGCGGACGGATCCCAAGGGCGAGCGCGGCGGCGATGGCAAGGACGGCGTTGACCGCCTGCCCCCCCGAAACCCGCGGCATCGAAAAGGCGAGCGGCGCCGGATCCCGCCACGTGACCGAGAGGTGCGTCTGCCCGCCGCGCGCGGCGACGTTGAACAAAAGGCGTCCGGGCGGCGGCTCGCCGAGACGGAAGGCGTCGTCCCTCTCGGCGACCAGCGTCGGGACGCGCAGCCCCGCGAACGCCCCGTGCCGGGCGGTGTCCGCGGTGAAAATCGCAAGCCCCCTCTCCGGCGGCAGCGCGGCGGACAACACGGCCTTCTCGCGCGCCACACCCTCGACGCCTCCGAGCCTCTCAAGGTGCGCGGGGGCGATGAGGGTGGTGACCGCCACGTCCGGCGCGATCATCGCCGCGAGGACGCCCATCTCGCCGGGACCGGAGACGCCGGCCTCGACAACGGCGAACTTGTGGCGGCGCCGGTCCAGCCGCGTGAGCGTGAGCGGGACGCCGATGTGGTTGTTGAGATTGCCCCGCGTGGAAAGCACGTCCGCCGGCCCGCCAAGGAGAAGGGCGAGCAGATCCTTGGCGGAGGTCTTCCCGGCGCTGCCGGTGACGGCGACGACGGGACCCTTGAAGGCGCGGCGGTGCTCGCGGGCGACGGTCTGAAGCGCGGCGAGCGGATCGGCGACGACAAGCTGGGGAAGCGGCGCGGCGGGATCGGCGCGGGCGACGAGCGCCGCGGCCGCCCCGGCCTCCGCGGCGGCGGCAAGAAAATCATGCCCGTCCCGCTTCTCCGTCTTGAGCGCGACAAAGACCTGACCGGGGTCGAGGGCGCGGGTGTCGGTGGAAAAACCCGTCAGACGGACGGAGGCGGGCGGCTGCCGCTCCCATTTCCCGGCGGTCCATGCGGCGAGGGTTTTGGCGGTGAAAAGCGGCATGGCGGGATGCAATCATGGAAAAATCAAACTACGGAAGCCCGGATTTGCCCGGCTCCCGTCCGGCGCCGTCCCCCAAAAACCGCCCGGCGGCGGCGTCACGCCGTCATCGCGGCGTCGTAGCGGCTGGCGGCGGCGCCCCAGTCAACGAGGTTCCAGAAGGCGGCGATGTAGTCGGCGCGGCGGTTCTGGTAGGCGAGGTAGTAGGCGTGCTCCCAGACATCGAGGCCGATGATCGGCGTCCCTTCGAGGCCGGCGACCACCGAGCCCATCAGCGGGCTGTCCTGGTTGGCGGTCGAGCCGACCATCAGCTCTTTGCGGTGGGTGACGACGAGCCACGCCCAGCCGGAACCGAACCGCCCGGTGGCGGCCTTCGCGAACGCCTCCTTGAACGGCTCGAAGCCGCCGAAGGTTCCCTCGATGGCGGCGGCCAGCGCGCCGACGGGCCGCCCGCCCGCGCCCGGCGCGATGACGTTCCAGAAAAAACTGTGGTTGGCGTGCCCGCCGGCGTTGTTGCGAAGACCCGTCCGGACCTCCGCGGGAACCTCCCGGATCCGGGCAATCAGCTCGTTGACGCCGAGGGCGTCGAGCGCGGGGTAACTCTTCAGCAGGTTGTTGGCGTTGGTGACATAGGCCTGGTGGTGCTTCGTGTGGTGAAGCTCCATCGTGCGGGCGTCAATGTGGGGCGCGTAGGCGTCGTAGGCGTGGGCGAGTTTCGGCAGTTCGTATGGCATGGTTGAGCGGATTCGCCCAAAAGCTGTCCCGCTCCCGCCCCTTGTCAAAACGCCCGCGCCGATTTTCCCGGCCGGCGCCCCGCTCAACGGCCTTTGTCCACAACGTCCCAGCCGCGCTTCGTCGCGGCGAGAAACACGTCCTCGAGCGAGGGTTCGTCGCGGACAATCGAGCGCAGCCGGAACCCCGGCGCGGCGGCGAACGCGCGCACGAGCGGCTCGCCGAGATCGGCGGCTTCGGGCGTCGTCAGCGTCAGGCGCCGGAAACCGCCGCCGGCATCCTCCCCGCCGCGCGCCTCCAGCGCGGGGTCAACGGACGCCAGCAGCGCCGCCAGCCCGGCGGCGTCGCCCGCGATCTCCACCGTGTAGCGGGCGCGCCCGAACAGCTCCTTGCGCAGCTCCGCGGGCGTCCCTTCCGCCACGATGCGCCCCTGGTTGATGATGATCACGCGGTCGCAGGTCATCTCGATCTCCGGCAGGATGTGGGAGGAGATGAGCACCGTCATGCGCCCGCGCAGCCCGGCGATGAGGTCGCGCACAATCAAAATCTGGTGCGGATCCAGCCCGATGGTCGGCTCGTCCATGATAATGACGGGCGGCTCCGCGAGGATGGCGTCGGCGATGCCGACGCGCTGCCGGTAGCCCTTCGACAAGCCGCCGATGATGCGGTGGCGGACGTGCTGGATGTCGCAAAGATCGAGCACCTCCGGCAGGCGCAACGCCAGCTTGCGCCGCGGCATCTCCTTCAACCTACCGCGGTAATGCAGGTATTCGGAGACGCGCATGTCCTCCGGCAGCGGATTGTTCTCCGGCATGTAGCCGATCAGCCGCTTCACGTCCGCCGCGCGCGACGCCACCGGCACGCCGCGGATCAGCGCCTCGCCCGACGTCGCCGGCAAAAACCCCGTGAGAATGCGCATCGTCGTTGATTTCCCCGCGCCGTTCGGTCCCAGAAAACCGACAATCTCGCCGCGCCCGACACTGAAGGTGATCTTGTTGACCGCCATCACCCCCGCGTAGCTCTTGGCAAGCTCGCGCACCTCGATGGCGGGCGCGTCCGCCCCGTCCGCCGCGCTCATGGCGCGCCCCCCTTCCCCGCCGCCCGGCACGCCGCCTCCAGCCCGAGCAATGTCAGATCCGGCGAGACAACGCAGTCCTGCCGCAGCCGCCCGCGGACGAACTCCGCGCAGCCGCCCGTCGCATAGACCGCCGCGCCCTCCATCCCGCGCCGCGACAATTCCCCGAGCACCGCGTCGAGCAAGGCCTGGATCATCCCCGCGAAACCGACCGTCGTGCCGATGCGCATGGCGGCCTCCGTCGAACGCCCGATGGCGCCCGGAAGCCACTCGTCCCCGACGTCGAGCGCCGGCAACTGCGCCGTCCGCTCGTGCAGATAACTCCGCATCACCTCCAGCCCCGGCGCGATGATGCCGCCCTCGTAGCCGCCGGCCGTGACAACGTCGAGCGTCACCGCCGTCCCCATGTCAACGACCACCGCCGGCAACCGGCCGAGCGCGCGGACGGCGGCGGCGTTGGCAAGCCGGTCCTGCCCGATTTCCGACGGCCGCGGGTAGCCGGGCGCGATGTCCGGCGCGCTTTCGTGCGTGAGCTGGAAAACCGGCGCCGCCGGCGCCTCGTCCGCGACAAGCCGCCGCAACGCCTCCGCGGCCTCCGGCACGACGGAGCAGAACGCCACCGCCACCGCGCCGTCCGCGACAAGCCGCCGCAACGCCTCCGCGAGCGCGCCGTCCCGCCCGCCGAGCCGCCGCGTCTCCACGTCCCCCCGCCCCGTGAAACCGCCGCGCCCGTCCCCAAGCCCGAAGTGCGTCCGCGTGTTGCCAATGTCTATGCAAAAGATGCGCATTGAAAAATCGCCGCGCAAAATGCGCCCCCCGCCGCCCCCCGCGCAAGCGGGAAGACCGGACGGAAACCGGACGACACGCCGCGCATCAACCGGTGCCCCCCGCGCACCCCTCCTCAATTTCTAATTTCTAATTTCTAATTTCTAATTTTCCCTCCCCCCATGCGTCTCCTCACCGCCACCACCCTTCTCCTCGCCACCGCCGCGGCCGCCGCCCCGGACATCACCCGCCGGACCGTCGCCGGCATTGACCTCGTCGCCTGCAAAACCCCCGTCGCCGGCGTCGTCACCTTCCGCGGCAGCCTCCCCGCCGGCGAACGCCTCTCCCCCGGCGCCCCCCTCGTCGCCTCCCTCACCGCCGCCATGCTCGACCGCGGCACCCTCCGGCACGACAAATTCGCCCTCGCCGCCAAACTCGAGGCCGTCGGCGCCTCCATCCGCTTCTCCGCCGGCGAAAACCTCCTCTCCATCTCCGGCAAATGCCTCCGCAAGGACCTCCCCCTCGTCATCGCCCTCCTCGCCGAGCAACTCCGCCACCCCGCCTTCGACCCCGCCGAACTCGACCGCCTCAAAAAACAAACCGCCGGTCGCCTCCGCCGCGCCCGCGAATCCACCGCCACCCTCGCCTCCATCGCCTTCGCCCGCGCCCTCTACCCGCCGGACCACCCCAATTACGCCCTCACCCTCGACGAACGCCTCGCCGCCCTCGAATCCGCCACCCCTGAAAACCTCCGCGCCTTCCACGCCGCCACCTACGGCCCCGCCCGTTGCGCCCTCGTCTTCGCCGGCGACCTCGACCCCGATGAAATCCGCGCCGAAATCGAGAAAAACTTCGCCGGCTGGACCGGCGGCCAACCCCTCCCGCCGCCCCCGCCCGTCCCCCCGCGACAACCCGCCGCCGGACAAGCCGCCG
>JAISTY010000075.1 GCA_031272375.1 Opitutaceae bacterium
CCGGGGGCGTGTACGCCTTAGGGGGGGGGGGGGGGAAGCGGTTTTTTCCGCCGGGCGGATTTGCGGGGGACACTCCTGTTGACAAGGGCGGGGGCGGAACGTGTTTTTCGCGGCTTTTATGAAAGTCGTCTCCTCCATCAAATCCGCCAAGAAGCGCCATCCGGCCTGCCAGGTTGTGCGCCGCAAGGGCCGCATCTACGTCATCAACAAGACCGAACCGCGCTACAAGGCGCGCCAGGGCTGATTAACCTTTTTCCCAACAAAACCGTGAAAGCCGAAGGCCATCCTGTTCTCAACAATGTCTGCTTCCTCGATGTTTCGAGCGGCAGGCGTTTCCTCACAAAATCCACGATGAAGTCCGCCCGCAAGGAGACCATTGACGGGGTCGAATACAACGTCGTCCTGCGCGATGTGACCATGGACTCGCATCCGGCCTACACGGGCGAGAAGCGCATTGTGGACACGGCGGGGCGCGTGGAGAAGTTCACGTCGAAGTTCCGCCGCGCGCGCAAGGCGGCGTAAGCCGTCCGCGGAGCCGTTCCGTCCAAAGCCCTCCCCTTTCGCGGGGGAGGTTTTTTTGGCGTGCGGAGGGGTTCCTCTCGCGCGAAGACGGGACGGGACAAGGGGCGGGGCGACCAGTCGCCCCGTCGAAAGCGGCGACAAGCCGCCGCACTCCAAATTTCACTCCCGAAACGCTTTTGGGCGGGGCCGTGTCAGGGGAGTTTGGGGGCCTCGGCGAGGGCGGAGGCGAAGGCGGTCGTGACAGCGGCCATCGTTTCGTCGGTTTCGTCGCCCATGTTGGAGATGCGGAAGGTCTTGCCCTTCAGTTTGCCGTAGCCGCCGTCAATGATGAAGTTGTGCTTGGTTTTCAGGATTTTATTGAGGGCGGGAAGGTCCACGTTGAGGGAGTTGGCGAAGCAGTTGAGGGTGACGCTGCCGAAGCCCTCGCGTGGGAAGAGGGTGAAGCCGAGGGCGGATACGGCGTCGCGGACGTGTTTGTTGAGGCGGGCGTGGCGGGCGTGGCGGTTTTCGAGGCCCTCGGCCTTGATGGAGTCGAGTTGGGAGCGGAGGGCGTAGAGGAGGGCGATGCAGGGGGTGCTGGGGGTCATGCCTTTCTCGTGATTGGTCTGGAATTCGTTGAGGTCGAAGTAATAGCCGCGGTCTGGGGTGTTTTTGGCGCGTTCGAGGGCGCGTTGGGAGACGGAGATGAGGGCGAGGCCGGGGGGAAGGGCGAGGGCTTTTTGGGAGCCGGTGATGAGGACGTCCACGCCGAGCGCGTCCTTTTGGATGGGGAGGGCGGAGAAGGAGCTGACGCAGTCAACGATGGAGATGACGTCGGGGAACTGGCGGATGACGGACATGAGGGCGGGGAGGTCGCTCATGCAGCCGCAGGAGGTTTCGTTGTGGATGAGGGTGATGGCGTCGTATTGGCCGGAGGCGAGTTCGCGCTGGACGGCCTCGGGGCAGACGGGCTGGCCCCAGTCGAACTTGAGGGCGGCGGCGTCGCGTCCGAGGCGGCGGGAGACGTCGTTCCATTTGTCGGAGAAGGCGCCGTTCATGCAGTTGAGGACTTTTTTGCGGGAGAGGTTGCGGACGGCGCCCTCCATGACGCCCCAGGCGGAGCTGGTGGAGAGGTAGACGGGGTCTTTGGTGTAGAAGAGGTTCTGGAGGTCGGGCTGGAGGCTGTTGTAGAGGGCGACGAAGTCGGCGGAGCGGTGGCCGATCATGGGTTGGGCCATGGCGGCGAGGGTCTTTTGGGAGACATTGATGGGACCTGGGATGTATAGTTTGTAGCTCATGGTTGGGAAAAAACGGGTTGGGAGAGCGGATTGGTTTGCGCGAGGAGGCGGCTGCCGTAAAGGAGCGCGGGAACAAACGGGGCGCGCGGCGCACCGTCAACTTTTAATCCGTTTCCGAGCGCACAATGTCCTCCCGTTTCCAGCGTCTGTTGAATGCCGTCGAGCAATACACGATTGATGTGATTTTCGATCGGGCGGAGGGGGCGGGGGCGACGCTTTACGCGGGGTTTCTGCTGTGCCTGTCGTTTGTGTTCAGCGGGGTGGTTCAGGCGCGTTGGTGGCTTTACCGGAAGCGGATCCTGCACGACCAGCCGCTGGGGTGTTTGGTGGTGGTGGTGGGCAACCTGACGGTGGGGGGGACGGGGAAGACGCCGGTGGTGGAGCGGTTCGCGGGGGCGTTGCGGGACCGGGGGCGGAAGGTGGCGATTCTGTCGAGGGGCTATCGGAGCAAGTCGCCGCCGTTCTGGAGGCGTTGGGTGGGGGCGTTGACGCACGCGGCGGAGGCGCCGCCGCGGGTGGTGAGCGACGGGGAGCGGGTGCTGCTGGACTCGGAGGTGGCGGGGGACGAGCCGTTCATGCTGGCGAAGAACCTGCCCGGCGTGCCGGTGATTGTGGACAAGAACCGCGTGAAGGCGGGGCGGCACGCGATACGGAAGTTCGGCTGCGACACGCTGGTTTTGGACGACGGCTTCCAATACCTGCCGCTGAAGGGCAGCCTGAATCTGCTGCTGGTGGACAAGACGAACCCCTTCGGGAACACGTGCCTGCTGCCGCGGGGGATTTTGCGCGAGCCGGTGAAGCATCTGCGCCGGGCGGACTACATTTTCCTGACGAAGTCGGACGGGCGGCGGGACGCGGATCTGGAGGAGTTGATACGGGAGCACAATCCGGGGGCGGATCTCATCGAATGCGCGCACCGTCCGAAGTTTCTGCGGCGGGTGGGAGGCGGGGAGAGCCTGCCGCTGGAGTTTCTGAAGGGGCGGCGGGTGGGGGCGTTCAGCGGGATCGCGGTGCCGGAGAGTTTCGAGAAGTTTTTAAGGGATTTGGGCGGGCGGATGGAGTTTTCGCGGCGGTTCCTGGACCACTACCGGTTCACGTCGGCGGACTTCGTCTCGATTTTCACGGAGGCGATCGAGCGGAAGGTGGAGTGCATTGTGACGACGGAGAAGGACGCGGTGCGCCTGCCGGAGGGGCTTCCGTGTCCGGTGCCGATTTATTACCTGCGGTTGGAGATAGAGATACTGCGCGGGGCGGCGGACTTCGCGGAGGCGGTGGACCGTCTGTGTTTCGCGCACGGGAAGCGGTGAGGGGAGGCGCGGCGGGGGCATCAGGCGGCGACAAGGCGCCGCCATTCGCGGAGCCAGCGTTCCGCCTCGCGCCAGCGCGGGAAGAGGCGCTCCGTCTCCGCCCAGAACGCGTTGGAGTGGTTCATGTGCCGCAGGTGCGCAAGTTCATGGCAGATAACGTAATCGCGCACCCAGTCCGGAGCCATCACGAGGCGCCAGTTGAGGGAGATTGCTCCGCGGGCGGAGCAGGAACCCCAGCGCGTCCGCTGGGCGCGGACGTGGACGGCCGTCAGGCGTCCGTCCGACCGCGCGGCGAGTTCCCAGGTGCGGGCGGGCAGTTCGATGCGCGCGACACGCTGGAAGTGGGGTTCGAGGAGCGGGCGCAAATTCCCCTCCGCCGCGGCGCCGATATGGAAGACGTCGGCGCCGAGGCGGACGGCGCCGGCCTCGGGGCGGATTTCCTCCATGTTGCCGCGCCAGGGGACGCGGGTGCCGGCGCGCCATTCCGCGACGAGGCGCGGGCGGCGGGCGAGGCGCGCGCGGGCGTGTTCGAGCCATTCCCGGTGGCGTTCGACGAAGCGCCGCGCCTCCTCTTCCGTTCCTTTTGCCGGGAGGGTGACGACCGCGTTGCCGGAGGCGTCCAGTTGGAGCCGGTAGCGCCGGGCGCGTTCGCTTCGGCGGAAGACAGGGGTGTCCGGCGGTGTCATGCGGTTTTGCGGGGCGGTTCAGAGGGCGGCGCGGGCGTATTGCGGGGGCCACGCGGGGGAGCCGCCGAGTTCCGCGGAGGCCTTGAGGGGCCAGTAGGGTTCGGCGAGCGATTTGCGTCCGATGAGCACGAGGTCGGCCTTGCCGGAGGCGACGATGTCCTCCGCGAGCGTTGCGGTTGTGATGTTGCCGACGGCGGCGACGGGGATCTCGACCTCGCGGCGGAGGCGTTCGGCGAAGGGGGTCTGGTAGCCGGGGTTGTGGGAGGGGATGGGGGCGTCGGGGAGGTTGCCGCCGGAGCTGACGTCGAGGAGGTCAACGCCCTTGGGTTTGAGGCGGCGGGCGAGGGCGATGGAGTCCTCGACGGACCAGCCGCCGTCAACCCATTCGGTCGCGGAGACGCGGACGGCGAGGGGGAGTTCGTCGGGCCAGGCCTCCCTTGAGGCGCGGACGACCTCCATGAGGAAACGGATGCGGTTTTTGAAGGTGCCGCCGTAGGTGTCGGCGCGCTGGTTGGTGAGCGGGGAGCAGAAACTTTGGAGGAGGTAGCCGTGGGCGGCGTGGAGTTCGAGCCACTTGAAGCCCACCGCCGCCGCCCGGCGCGCCGCCGCCGCGAAGGCGGCGGTGATGTCCGCGATTTCCGCCTCGGAAAGTTCCCAGGGGACGCGCGACAAGCCGCCGCCGAAGGGGACGCGTCCGGGGCCGACCGGGCGCCAGCCGCCCTCGGCGTCGGAGAGCTGGCGTCCGCCGTCCCACGGGGGCGCGCAGGAGGCCTTGCGTCCGGCGTGGCCGAGCTGGATGCCGGGGACGGCGCCCTGGGCGGAGATGAAGGCGGCGATTTTGCCGAGGGCGGCGGCGTGGGCGTCCGTCCAGATGCCGAGGTCGAGCGGGGTGATGCGGCCGCGGGGTTCGACGGCGGTGGCCTCGATGAGGACGAGGCCGGCGCCGCCGGCGGCGCGGGAGCCGTAATGGGCGAAGTGCCAGCCCTTGGCCATGCCCTCGACCGCGGAATACTGGCACATGGGCGAGATGCCGACGCGGTTGCGCAACTCAACCGACCTCAATTTGAAGGGGGAGAAAAGGTGTGACATGGGCGGCTCACAAAACCGAAGGGAGCCGTGGAGGAAAGCACGAAGGGCGCGGAGTTTTTTGCGGGCGGTTTTTATTACACAGAGGTCACGGAGAGGAACGGAGGACACGGAGGTTTTTTTGAACAGAAGATAAGAAGAGGGAGGAAGAGGGGCGGGGAAGATTAAGAATTAAAGATAAGAAATTAAAGACAAGAGATTTACTCCAACGCGAAGGCGCGAAGACGCGAAGTTTTTTAAACAGAAGATAAAAAGAGGGATGAAGAGGGGTGTGTGATGCCGCATGTTGGCAATTAACAATTAGTAATTAACAATTAACAATTGAGGGAGCGCGCTGTGGGGCGGCGGAGGGCGGGGGCGTTAGGGACAGGTTAAAAAGGGGGCGTTAGCGTTAGGGCGTTAGGGACAGGTTAAAAATGCGGGGGTTTGTTCTTCTTAACTTCTGTTCAACGGATTGGGGGCTTTGCGCCCTTTGTGATGTCCTTTGTGACCTTTGTGGTGAAATCACATGCCCAGGCCGGCGGCGGCGAGTTGGTGGCGCATGGCGGCGGGGTCGTGGGCGCGGGAAAGGGCTTCGGCGGGGGCGATTTGCTTGCGGGCGACAAGGGAGAGGAGATGGGCGTCGAGGGTTATCATGCCGTGGCTGGCGCCCGTCTGGATTTCGGAGGTGATGCGGAAGGTTTTGTTGTCACGGATGAGGGCGGAGACGGCGGAGGTGTTGACCATGATTTCAAAGGCGGCGACACGCCCGCCGCCGACGCGTTTGCAGAGGGTTTGGGAAATCGAGGCGACCAAGGTGGAGGAGAGTTGGGTGCGGATCATTTCCTTCAGGTTGGCTGGAAACGCATCCACAATGCGGTCAACGGTTTTTGCGGCGGAATTGGTGTGGAGCGTGCCGAAGACGAGGTGGCCGGTCTCGGCGGCGGTGATGGCGGCCTCCATGGTTTCGAGGTCGCGCATTTCGCCGACGAGGAGGATGTCGGGATCCTGCCGGAGGGCGCGGCGCGTGGCTTCGGAGAAACTTGGAACATCCACGCCGATTTCCCGTTGCGTGACGATGCATTGCTTGTGCGGGTGGTAATACTCGATGGGGTCCTCGATGGTGATGATGTGGCCGGAGCGGGTTTCGTTGATGTAATTGACCATCGAGGCGAGGGTTGTGGTTTTGCCGGAGCCGGTGGGGCCGGTGACAAGGATGAGGCCGCGTGGGCGTTCGAGGAGTTCGCGGACTTTGTCGGGAAGTCCGATTTCGCGGAGCGACAGCAGCTTGTTGGGGATTTGGCGGAGGACGACGCCGATGTGCTGTTTGGTTTTGAAGACGGAGACGCGGAAGCGGGCCTTGTCGAGGTAGGTGAAGCCGAAGTCGGCGCCGCAGTCCCGTGCGAGGGCTTCCGAGTGGCGGGGCGGGGTGATGGCCTTCATGAGGCGTTCGGTGTCGTCGGGGGAGAGCGCGGGGCCGTCAACGGGGAGCATGTCGCCGGAGATGCGGAGGGTTGGGGGCTGGCCGACGTTGAGGTGGAGGTCGGAGGCGTTTTGTTCGACGACGATGTCGAGGAGGTCGTTTATTTCGTAGGGCATGTTTGGAGGAGTTCCTGTTTTTTGGGGGCGAGTTCGGGGGCGGTGATGGAAGAGAGGGTTTCGCGGGCGGCGGGGGCGTCGCCTGGGGCGGCGCGGTTGAGGAGGACTTTGGCGATGTGGCGGCGGACGATTTGGTGTTGGCGGGAGGTTTTTTCAAGGCGGGTTTCGAGGGCGCGCCAGAGGGCGAGGGCTTTGTCCCAGTCTGGGTGTTCGACGTCGTAAAAGGCGAGGGCGCGGCGGTAGGCGATGGCGGGGTCGTCGGGGCGGAGGGCGGCGGCGCGTTCGTGGGCGTTGAGGAAGGTTTCGTCGAGGTTGCGGCGGGACCAGGCGCCGGTTTTGAGGAGGTCGTCGCGGGCGGCGGAGATGAGGAGGGCGAGCTGGAGGTGGTAGAGGGGTTCGCCGGGGGCGAGGGCGATGGCGTCGAGGTAAAAGCGGACGGCGGCGGCGGGGTCGCCTTCCTCGGCGAGGTAGTTGCCGAGCTGGTTTTTGACGAGCGGGATGGCGGGGTCGAGGGCGTCGGCGCGGGCGAGGAGGCCGGCGGCGCGGTGGCGTTCGTCGAGGGCGGGGGAATTGAGGAGTTGGGCGAAGGCGACGAGGAGGGCGGCGTTGCGGGGGTGTTTGCGGATGAGGCGTTCGTAGTCGTCGCAGAGGGACTGGAAGGCGGGGCGGAGGTCGTCGGTGGCGGCGGTGGAGGTGGCGGCGGCGGCTTGCGCGAGGAGGTTTTTTTGGCGGGCGGCGAGGGTGGCGAGTTCGACGCGGGCGGTTTCGGGGAGGGGTTCGTCGGTTTCGGGCGGTGGGCGGAAGAGTTTGCCGGGGGCGGCGGCGGCGGCTTGTCCGGCGGGGGCGGCCAGGGCCGGCGGGGTGTCGGCGGGAAGCGCAGGCGGGAGGAGAAGCGGGAGGAGCCAGACGACCTTGCCGGGCGACAGCGTGTTCGGGAATTTTTCAACCACGGGTCTCACGTTTTTAACGAATGGGGACGAAGGGTTTTTTAACAGCCAAAACGCGCGGGCGGTCAGCCGAGGAGGGTGAGGGTGATGCCGAGGAGGATGCCGAGGACGGCGGGCAGTTTGCGGAGGCCGTTGGATTCGCGGAAGAGCCAGAGGCCGCCGGCGAAGGCAACGAGGGTGCTGCCGCGGCGCAGGCTGGCGACGACGGAGACGAGGGCGTCGGGTTCGCGCAGCGCGCCGAAATAGACGAAGTCGGCCACGAGGAGGAAGGCGGTGATGAGGGGGATGCTCCAGCGCCAGCGGAAGGTGTTGCGCGGCCAGAGGCGGAGTTTCCAGCCGATGGCGAAGGGGAGGAAGAAGACGGCGAGCCAGATGGAAAACCAGGATTGCAGCTCGGCGGCGGAGAAGCCGGCGGCGCCCATCAGGTGTTTGTCGTAAAGGGAGCTGACGGCATTGAGGAGCGTGCCGGCGAGGGCGAGCAGGACGCCGCGGTCGCGGTGGAAGCGGACGCCCTCGGCGCGTCCGGCGAGGGAGAGTCCGGCGAAGGAGAGGAGGGTGGTGGCGATGCCGGCGGATTCGAGGGCGTTGGGGCGTTCGCCGAGGATGAGGAGGGCGCCGAGGAGGGTCCACAACGGTCCCGTCGCCGCGATGGGGGAGGCGAGGGAGACGGGGAGGCGTTTCAGGGCGAAGTAGGAGAACATCCAGGAGGAGCCGACGATGGCGGACTTGAGGGCGATGAGGGCGTGCTCGCGGAGGGCGAGCGGGCGGACGACAAGCTGCCGCGGGAGGAGGCCGGGCGAGAGGTGCTCCGCGGCGAGGAGGGCGCCCCACAGCGCCGCGCCACAAAGGGTGGAGAGGAAGAGGACGGGGACGACGGCGTTGCCGCGGACGGCGTGCTTTTTGCTCAAGTCGTAAAGGCCGAGGAAAAATGCGGAGAGGAGGCTTGCGGCGAGCCAGTGCATCCCCGTTTTTCGCAGGCGGCGGCGG
>JAISTY010000076.1 GCA_031272375.1 Opitutaceae bacterium
GGGGAAAGTTCCTTCTGGACACCCCCGCCCCAACCCCTGCATATCCCCAGCCATGCCCGCACCAGCCTCCGTCTCCTCCGCCTCCCTCTGAAGTGTTGCGCTGACTACTGGCTGCCGGCTTCCCAAACACCCGCCATGAAGACCGCGCTTTTTCTTCGAACGTTCCCGTTTCTCGCCGCGCTTGCCGCCGCCGCGCCCGCCCCCGTCGAGGTTGTTTTCGCGAGCAAAACCGCCGCGGACGGCGCGTCCGTCCCCGCGTCCGTCCTCGCCATCCGCACCCTCGGCTACCACGCTCCTGGACAAGGCGCCGCCCTTTACACCCGCGCCGGCGCGGAACCCCCGGTTTATGCCGTGCGCGGCGGGCGTTCCCCGCAACCCCGGCCGCCCTCCCATTACATCGCCGCCAAAAACGAGTCCTCCGGCGCCCCGCTCTACTTTCTCCTTTCCGAGGAAACCCCGGACGTCCTCCAGTTCGGCGCGATCGCCGACGCCCTCGCCGACGGCTCCTCCTCCCGCAACCCTGGACAACCCGCCGCCGACGCCACCGCCGCCTTCAACGACGCCCTCGCCTACGGCAAAGGCGCCCTCGTCCCCGCCGGCCGCTACTGGATCGCCGGCACTATCCGCGTCCTCGTTGACGGCTCCGTTCTCCAGGGCAACGGCCCCGGCGGCGCGGGGCAGGGCGGCGCGGAACTCGTCTTCGGCCCCGGCAAGGACGACTGCATTGTCCTTGGCGACGGCAAAAACCAACTCCGCTGGGGCAAGGTCACCCGCCTCATGCTCAACCCGAAACTCCGCGCCGGCGGCAACGCGATCTTTGCCAACTTCAACTACCAGCTCACCCTCTCCGAACTCCGCATCAACGCCCCCCACAACGGCATCCTCCTCTTCCGCGGCCTCGGCTTTTCCCTGCGCGACATCGTCATGAGCGCCATCCGCGCCGGCGACGGCACCCCCGACGGCCCCCGCGAAATCGGCTACGGCATCAAGCTCGCCGGCGCGCCCGTCCTTTACGACAAGGACACCGGCGCCGCGGTGAAGCGCAACGCGCAGGTCCTCTACCTCGAAAACATCTCCTTCGGCTCCGCGAAACACGAAACCGACCCGGCCAACTGGACCGTCGGCCTCTGGTGCGCCGGCTCCGCCGCCTCCGTCAACGGCGCCACCCTCAAAAACCAGAACGTCCGCCACGGCGTTTATATCGCGCCCGACAAAACCATTGACGCCTCCAACCCCTTCGTCGTCCCGCCCGGCTACCGCCTCGTCCCCGCCGCCAAAACCGTCAACGGCAGAACCCACCGCCACGGCTCCGCCGCCTATCCCGCGAAACCCGGCGACGTCGTCAACGAGCAGCGCCACTTCCAGGACCTCACGCTCTTCTACCTCGGCGGCGACTACCTCGGCGGCGAATACATCTACAACGAGAACGGCTCCGGCGTCGCCATCCACAACCCGCACTTCATGCGCTCCTACCAGGGCAACGCCGTCTTCATGGGCGCCAATGCCCGCGACATGAGCCTCTACGGCGGCCAAATCATCGGCGCCTTCAGGCACGGCCTCGACATGAACGGCGAACGCTGGCTTGTCAGCGGCGTCCAGATTTACCGCCATTCGCTCGACGACAAAAACCGCCGCGCGCACGCCGGCAAATTCTCCGCCATCCACGTCGGCGCGACCTCCGTCGGCGGCGACATCGCCAACTGCAAAATCGGCAACGAGCCGCCCGGCACCACCGGGCGCGGCGGCGACACCGTCCGCTTCGGCGTCGAAATCGAAAAAGGCGCGCGCTCCACATGGATTCACGGCAACCGCTTCAACGGCTGCATCGAGGCCGGCATCGCGAACAGAGCCGGCGCGGAAACCAAAGCCGCCGACAACCTGCCGCCGCCCGGCGAGGCGCCCGCCGGACGTTGAATTTTTTTCCCGTTGGAGAAGCGGAACTTCCCGCCGCCCGCGGAAAAAATTCCAAAAAAAACGGAACCTTTCCGCTCGAACACGGTCAAAGCAAGGGTCAGTAGTTTTCTGGGTGTTAAAACCCAGGGGTTATTAGATAGAGATAGTTGAAGCAAACCGGCGGGGTTGCGGGAAACCGTGACCCCGCCGCGTTGTTTTTGGAGGGGGGAAATCGCGGCGCGGCTCACGAAACGCGGGCGGGTTTCCAGACGAAACGCCACGGCTTCTCGCGCCAGGGGGACGCGGCGTAGGCGACGCCGACGCGCGGGGTGGCGGAAACCTCTCGCGCGTCGGGGGCGAAGCCGTCGTCCTCGATCCAAAGCCCGGTGGCGCGCGTCGCGGGCAGGGCGTTGAAACGGCGCCCGATGCCGAGGGCGCGGGTGAGCCGTCCGGGGCCTTCGAGCGTTTCGACGCCGCGAATGAGGACGGCGGCGGGAAAATCCTCCGGGCCGGTGACGATGTTGAGCAGCTCGTGGACGCCGTAGCAGAGATAAACATACCAGCGTCCGGGCGGACCGAACATGACCTGGGCGCGCGGCGTGCGCCCGCGGCTGGCGTGGCTGGCGCTGTCGTCGGGGCCGTGGTAGGCCTCCGTCTCCGTGATGCGCAGGGCGGCGCGCCGTCCGTCCGCGACGGCGACAAGCCGCCGCCCCAGAAGCCCCCTTGCGAGGGCGGGCGTGTCGGCGCCGGCGAAATCGGACGGGCGGAGGACGCGGCTCATGGCGGGCGGTTGTTCCGCGTTCAACGCGCTCCGCGCGGCGGTTCCGCGGCGCGGGTGAGTTGCTCGATTTCCGGGCGCAACGGCCCTCCGGGGCGGCAGTCGGCGCGGAGCGCGACAAAGTCCCCGCGGTGCGCGTCGTAGAGCCGCCAGAGGACGTCGCGGTCGCTCTCCGGGAGCGGCAGCTTGTCGAGCGCCTCGCGGGCGTGGAAGGCGAAGCGCCCCTCGGGCCCCTCCGGCGGCGCCTTGTCGAGGGGCTTTTTGCAGTCGAAAAGAAAAAGGAGCCAGTGCCCGGAGCCTTCGTAGGACTTCTCGGAAATCATCGCGAAAAGATGGAGGTCGGCGGTGGTGACGGCGTGGCCCGTCTCCTCGAACGTCTCGCGGATGGCGCACTCGAACGGGGACTCCCCCGACGCGGTCTCGAGCTTGCCGCCGACCGGCGACCACGCGCCGCGGTTGGGCGGCCTGGCGCGGAGCAGCAGCAACTGCTCGCCGCGGGAGTTCCGGATGAAAACGAGGACGGCTATCTTGTGCGGGATCATGGAGGCGGCGGAGAAAAACGGGCGCGCCGCCGGCATTGAAGGCCGAAATCGCGCGCCGCCGCGCCCGGTTTTCCAAGTGTTTTGGCGTGACGGGCGGGGCGGCGCGGGCAGCGTCCGCGCCATGCCCTTGATGCAAAAAACCTCGGCCCTCGCCCTCGCCCTCGCGCTTTCCGGCGTCCCCTCCGCGCCCCTTTCCGCCCAGCAGCCCGCCGCCGTCACGCCGATCGAGGTGAGCAATTTCACCTGCCGGACGGCCCAGCCGCCGGGCGCCCCGTCCTCGCAGGCCTGGTGGGAGGCGTCCGTCGAGCTGAACGCGAGGTCGGCGCCCGGAACGCGTTTCACCGGGCGCGTGAAAGTCGCGCTCACGCTGGGCTTCGAGAAAGGCCTCTCCAAGGAGGTCGAGTTCTACCAGTCCTCTGTGGAGCTTGTCGCGCTCGAGGCGGGGCGCGTCTCCACCGTGCGCTTCTACCTGCCGCCCGAAATCACCAAGCGCGACGGGCTGCGCGGCGCGCCGAAATACCACGTCGTCTCCGTCACCAACGCCGGGAAGGAGATGCCGGCCACCGCCGCCTCGCGCGCCTCCGCCTTCACCGGCGCGGCGATGCTGGGCAACTTCCTCGCCAAGGCCGCCGCCGACGGCGCCGCCAACGCCGGCCTGCTCGTCCCGCAGCACCTCACGCCCTTCTGGCAGGACGCGACGCGCCCCTCGCCCACCCCCCTGCGCGCGGGAGGAAATTCCAACAATTGAGCCTTGCGCGGGTTGGCCCCCTCCGAAAAGTCACGCGCCTTTCCTTGTCCACCTTCCCCCAACCATGTCGAACCAGCGAATTTCCGTTGTTGATTGCGCGAGCGGCCACGCGGCCTGCGGCGTCTTCTCGCGGGAGGCTTCGGGCGCGCTGACACTGGAAAAACTCGCCTTCAAACCCTTCGCCGCGGACCCCCTCGCCGAAGGCTCCTGGGAGGCCGCCCTGCCGGAGGCGCTGGAGGCGGCCGTCAGGGAGGCGGGCGTCTCCGGTCCCGTCGTGATTTCCGTGCCGGGCCACCAGACCCTCACGAAGTTCATCAAAATCCCCTCGGTGGACGAGGCCCGCCGCGGGAAAATCATCCAGTTCGAGGCCCAGCAAAACATCCCCTACCCCCTCAACGAGGTCGTCTGGGACTACCTCGCCATCGCCGACGACCAGACCGAGACAGAGACCATGCTCGCCGCCGTGAAGACGGACGTGATGGAGGCCGTCTGCGCCGCCGTGCGCCGCGCGGGCGCTTCCCCCGTCGCCGTCCTCCCGACCACCCTCTCCCTCCTGCGCTCCTTCCGGGAGAATTACCCCGACGCCGCCGACCCCACCCTCGTCGTCAACATCGGCGCCCGCTCGACCAACCTGCTCTTCGCCGAGGGCGGACGCTTTTTCATCCGCACCCTCTCGCTCTCCGGCGACAACGTCAGCTCGCAGATCGCCGCCGAGGTGAAGCACGACTTCGCCGCCGCCGAGACGCTGAAAATCAGCGTGCTTTCCGGGCGGAGCGATCTGCCGGAGACCTCCCCCGCGCGGCTCGCGGTGCTGAACGCCGTCCAGTCCTTCGCCGGACGCCTGCACCTCGAGATCACGCGCTCGGTGGTCGGCTACCGGCGGCAGGGCGGAAGCCAGCCGGCGCGCGTTCTCCTCACCGGCGGCGGCAGCCTGCCGCCCGGCCTCGGCGAGACCCTTTCCGCGAAACTGAAACTTCCCGTCGAACGCTTCGACCCGCTGCGCAAGGTGGCCCTCGCCCCCGGCGCCGCGGACGCCCGGCAGTCCGCCGACTCGCTCGCCGACCTCGTCGGCCTCGCGGCGCGGCGGCAGGCCCCCGGCGGGCGGCGTTTCACGCTGCTGCCGCCCTCCGTCGCCGGCGAGCTGCGCTTCGCGGCGCGGCGCCCATTCCTGTTCGCGGCGGCCGTCTGCCTTGTCGCCGCGCTCGCGCTGCCCGTCTGGAGCCTCGCCCGGCGCGCCGCCGCCGTTGAAAGCGAGACGCGGGCCGTCGCCGGACGGCTCGCCGAACCCCGCCGCGTCAACAAGGCCAACCGCGAGCTTCTCGCCCGGATTGACACCGCCAAGGCCGGCGTGCTCGCCATCGAGCAGCTCGCCGCCTCCCGCTCCAACTGGATCAATTTCCTCGGCGACCTCCAGAAACGCCTCTGCGCCGCGGAGGACGTCTGGCTGGAAAGGCTGCAGGTCGTCCGCGCCGCCGCCCCCGCCCGCCCGCCCGCCGCCGGACAAGCCGCCGCCAGGCCGGAGCTGCGCCTCACCCTTTCGGGCCGCCTCCTCGACCGCGACAACCCGCTCTCCAACGTCAGCCGGAAATCCGAGGAGAAGGTCGGCACCTTGTTGCGGGAGTTCGCCGCCTCCCCCTTCGTCCAGCGCGTCGAGGACACCCGCTTTGACAACAAGCAGCCGGGCATCCTGCGCTTCGACTTCACCCTCATCCTCAACCCCGCGAAACCCCTCTGACCGCGATGGCACGCCTCAAATCACATCCCGTTTTCTTCGCGCTCCTGCTCCTGCTCGGCCTCGCGGCGCTCGCCGGACTCTGGCTCCTTTACAGCGGCTGGTCCGCCCTCTCCGCCGGCGAAAAAAAACTCGAAACCGCCCGCGCGGAACTCCGCCGCGAGCTTTCCGCGCGGCCCTCGCCCACCCCTGAAAGCACCCCGCTCCTCCAAAAGGACCTCGACCGCACCAACGCCGCCCTCGCCAAAATGAAGGCCGACCTCGGCGGCTCCGGCGAAACCGCCCGCGCCCTCCGCGCGGAAAAAATCCCCGGCGACGCCGTCAAGATGTTCTTCGACATCTCCAGCTTCGTTGACGCCACCCGCAAAAAGGCCGCCGCCGCCGGCGTGTCCCTCCGCCCCGGCGAGCAGTTCGGCTTCGCCGCCTACGCGAACACCTTCCCCGACGACCGCGGACTCATCGCCCCCGTCTTCCTCCAGCGGCAGGTTGTCAAATACCTCCTCGACGCCCTCATCGCGGCGCGGCCCGCGGCGCTGCTCTCCGTGCGGCGCGCCCCCGTCGGCTCCGAGGCCGCCGCCCGTCCCCAGCCGCAACGGCAGGCCGCCGGCGGCGGCGCGGACGATTTCTTCGCGATAGACCCCGCCATCACCGCCGCCGTCCCCGGCTCCGTCGAGGCGAGCGCCTTCCGCCTCTCCTTCGAGGGCGACACGGAGTGCATCCGCAAATTCATGAACACGGTCGCCGCCTTCGAGCTGCCCCTCGTCGTCCGCGGCGTCGAGGTCGAGCCGGTGGAGCCGGGCAAATCCGCCGCCACCGGGCCGGCCTCCCTCGCGGCGGCTTTCGGCGCCGCCCCGAAACCCGCCGCCGCGCAACCCGGCAAACCCGTGCCCATCGTCGGGAAAACCCTCTCGCGCTTCACCGTCACCATCGAGCTTATCCGCCTTGTCGAACCCGCCGCGAAGGACGGCGCGCCCGCCTCCTGACCATGCGAAAGTTTTACGACAAGCTGCTGCTCGGCCTCGCGCTCCTCGCGCTCGCGCTTTCCGCCGCCCTCTGCCTTCCCCAAGGCGGGGAGGACGCCGCCAGCGCGCGCCTCTCCGTCCCCTCCAAACCCTACGAACCCGCCGGCATGGACGCCCCCGTTGTCAAAACCGAGCTTTGGGAGCGCCCCGCCGGACAGTCCGCCGGCCCCGAATGGATTTACGACCTCTTCACGCCCCCGGAGATTTATTACAGCGTCGCGACGAAAAAGTTCACCGTCACCCCGCCGCTTGACGCCGGCGCCGCCGCCTCAAGGGAGGCGCCTTTCCCCGTCGGGCTTCTCCAAATCCGGCAGGACGTCTTCCCCCTGCAGCTTGTCGGCTATGTCGGCGAGGGCGCCCGCGCCACCGGCCTCTTCGAGAGCGCCGCCGACGGCGAGGGCTTCCGCGCCCGCCTCACCAAGGAGGGCCGGGTTTATCCCCATTCCTCGAAGGAGCGCTTCGACGCGCTCGGCCTCGCCCTCGAAGCCTTCAAATGCGAGCGCGTCCGCATCGAAAGCGAGGGCAGCATGCCCCTTTACGACACCGTCGCGACGGCGTCCGTCCTCATCAAGGCGACCGGCGAGCGCGTCACGCTGACCAACAAGGAGCGCCTTGTCCGCGGCGCGCCCGCCGCGGTTTTGCGCGCCGAGGGGCTGGACGCCCCGCTGGAGCTGCGCGACGGCGGAACCTTCGACGCCGGCGGCTTCCATTACACCGTGCGCTCCGTCACCGCCGTGTCCGTTGAAATCGAGCAAACGCCGCTCGCGCCCGCCGATCCCGCGTCCGAACCCGTGCGGAAGACATTGACCATTGGCGGCGTTGCCGCTCCCCTCGCCCCCGCGCCCTGATTCCCTTTTCCTCCTCCAAAAACACCCAACCCTCGCCTCGCATGAACACACTGAAATTGCCCGTCACCCTGGCCGCAATGGCCCTGGCCTCCGCCGCTCCGTCCGTCGGACAGGCCGCCGAAACCGACGCCTATTCCTTCGCCGCGCAACAGGCGCGCATGAAACCCGCCGGAGGCTACGAGCAGGCGCGGGAACGCCAGCGCGTCGAGGCCCTCGCC
>JAISTY010000083.1 GCA_031272375.1 Opitutaceae bacterium
CAGAACCTCGCCTCCGGCTCCCTGTCCCTCCAGTCCGACGCGTATTACCTGACCCACTTCCACGGCGACTGGGCGCGCGAAATGCAGCTCACCGAGGAAAAACTCACTCCGGGCGCGAAACTCATCGAGGAGCACCACAAGGACGCGAAATCCACCATGCGCGACAACCCCTCCTTCCTCCTCACCCTCCGCAAACCCGCCGACGAGGACTCCGGCGAAACCTACGCCGCCGCCCTCGCCTGGAACGGCAATTACCGCATCAAATTCGACGTCGTCCACGACGGGCGCCTCCACATCACCGCCGGCACCAACCCCTTCCTCGCCGAACGCCTCCTCGCCCCCGGCGAAACCCTCACGACCCCCGACCTCATCCTGACTTACAGCGACACCGGACGCGGCCAGGCCTCCCGCAACCTCCACGATTACGCCCGCGCCAACGCCCTCGCCCACCCGTCCGAACCCCGCGCCATCCTCCTCAACAGCTGGGAGGGCGCCTACTTCAAATTCGATGAAAACGTCCTCACCGGCATGATGGACGCCGCCGCCGACGCCGGCATCGAGATGTTCGTCCTCGACGACGGCTGGTTCGGCAACAAATACCCGCGCGACAACGACAAAGCCGGCCTCGGCGACTGGCAGGTCAACACCAAGAAACTCCCCCGCGGCATCGGCTACCTCGCCGATTACGCCGTCCAAAAAGGCCTCCGCTTCGGCATCTGGATCGAACCCGAAATGGTGAACCCCAAAAGCGAACTCGCCGAAAAACACCCCGACTGGATCCTCAAAAGCGGCACGCGCGACAACCCCACAAGCCGCACCCAATGGATCCTCGACCTCGCCAACCCGGAAGTCCAAGACTTTGTTGTCAAGGTGTTTGACGACACCGTCGCCCTCTCCAAAAACATCACCTACATCAAATGGGACGCCAACCGCTCCATCATGAGCCCCGGCTCCGCGTTTCTCCCCAACGATCGCCAAACCCACCTTTGGGACGACTACACGCGCGGCCTCGACAAGGTCTATCAACGCATCCGCCAAAAGCACCCGGACATCACGATCCAGCTCTGCTCCTCCGGCGGCGCCCGCGTCAACTACGGCGCCCTCCGCTACCACGACGAGTTCTGGACCAGCGACAACACCAGCGCGCACGAACGCGTTCTCATGCAATACGGAACCAGCATGATTTACCCCCCGATCGCCATGGCCGCGCACGTCTCCGCCAGCCCGAACCACCAGACCAAACGCCTTCTCCCCATGAAATTCCGCTTCGACGTCGCCATGAGCGGACGCCTCGGCGTCGAACTCAACCCCAGCGACATCCCCGACGCCGACATGCCCGCCTTCAGGCAGGGCATCGCGACCTACAAACGCATCCGCCCCATCGTCCAGCAGGGCGACCTCTACCGCCTCCACAACCCCTTCGACGGCGACGACCGCGCCGCCTTGATGTATGTGACGAAGGACAAAACCGCCTCCGTCCTCTTCGCCTACAACATGCGCTACAACGGGCGCGAGCACTCCCTCCCCATCCTGCTCCGCGGCCTGGACCCCGCCAAAAAATACAAGGTCGAGGAGCTGAACCCCGACGGCAAAAACCGCGCCTTCAAGTCCGGCGGCAAAACTTTCAGCGGCGATTTTCTGATCAAAACCGGTCTCACCCCGCGCTGGACCCAACGCCCCTACACCAGCGTCGTCCTCCTCCTCACCGAGGCTCCGTGACAACCCGCCGCCGCGCGGCGGCTATGAGGCGGCGAAAAGGAGCGTGTGCGCGGAGGTGCGCGGAGGAAGCGTCAGGCGGAGGACGCCGCCGGGGAGCGGCTGTTTTCCGCCGGACAAGCTGCCGTCGGGCCGCAGGGCTTGCGCGGCGGCAAAGGGGGTGAGGTCGCTGGAAAGCGCGAGGGTGTCGGGGACGTCGGCGGGGTTGTCGAGGAGGACGCGGAAGGAGGCGCCGGCGGCGTCCGACAAGCTGCCGTCGCCGGGCGGCGGGAGGAGGGAGAGTTGGGTGTGGGCGGCGGCGAGGCGGAAGAGTTGCCCGGACGGTGGAAGCGGGCGTTCCGGGGGCGGCGCGAAGGGGTCGGTTTGCGGGAGCGGATGGAAGGCGACGGGGTGCGCGGCGAGGGCGCCTTCGCGGAGGAGGTCGGCGGCGGTCGGCGGGGTTTCGGAAAGGCGGAGGGTGAAGCGGTAGCGGAGGGGACCGGAGGCGTCGGCCTTGAAGTTGGTTTCCCAGTAATTGGTGTAGAGCCAGAGGAAGGCGGTGGCGGGGGCGGGCGGGAAGGACGGGGGTGTCCGCGGGATTTCGGGCGGGAGCGGGAGGGTGTTGAAAAAGACCATCGGGGCGTCGGGGGTCGTGAAAACGGCGCCGCGGGCGGAGTCGTCCATCGAGAAGGCGTTCTGGATGGAATACCAGGGGCAGTTGTTGGGGAGGCTTTCGCGGAGGGGGGCGGTGACGGCTCCGGGCATGTCGAGGAGGACGCGGGCGCAGGAGAGGTTGAGGGGGACGGCGAGGACGAGGCTGTGGGGGCGCGGGTCGGCGGCCTTGTCGAGGGTGAGGGTGACGGCGAGGCGGTCGGGGTTGGCGGTGTCGAGGGTGAACTCGATGGAGGCGAAGTCGGCGCAGGGAAGCGGCGCGAGGGGGCCGGCGGCGTTTTTTCTGGCGGAAGGGAGGGCGGGGTTGGGGAGCGGGGCGTGGTCGAGGCGGAGTTTTTGGACAATGGAAAGGGTGAGCGGGGTGCGGACGAGGGTGTTGGAGAGAAGAGTGGCGGGACGGCGCGTAAGGGGCGGGTCGGGCCGCCAGACGGGTTTGCGGGTCTCGACGGGGGTTTCGGTGTCATCGAACGCCATGAGGGAGGCGTGGGGGCCGTCGAGGGTTTCGAGGAACAGGGTGAAGGGCGCGACGGCGCCGGCGGGTTCGTCGCCGTTGGGCGGGAGGAGGAAGAGGGCGGTCCAGTCGCGGGCCGGCGTCGAGAGGCGGGCGAGGCCGGGGCGGTCGGGGAGGACGGCGAGGGTGAGGCTTCCGTTGGTGATGGCGGTGGCGCGGGCGGAGCCGATGCGGAGATCGGGGGTGTCGAGGGAGGCGGCGGTGGAGGCGGCGGTGTTTCGGGGCGCGGCGGCGGCAGCTTGTCCGGCGGGACCTTGGAAGGCGGCGGTGCCGATGGCGTTTTCCGGACGGACGGCGGCGTCCGGGTCGGGGATGCGGGTCGTCCAGCCGTAGGGCGGGAGGGTGACGGTGACTTCCTCGGTCTCGGCGCCGTTCCAGAGGTCGCGGTCAACGAGGTGCTGGTAGGAGGGATCCTCCGGCCAGCGGGGGACGGGGTCGAAGCGGAGGGCCTGGAAGGGGCCGCCGATGTCACCCGCGCCGGTCTGCCGGGTGGAGGTGAGGATGGAGGCGGGGGCGGGGATGTGGTGGGAGGTGAGGAGGCGGCGCGGGAGACGGAGGGTTTCGGAGCGGGAAAAAGGGGTCGGGTTGAGGAGGAGGAGGGCGGGGGTTTCGGGGGCGGGGGCGGTGTTGATTCGTGCGGCGAGGGAGGAGAGGGCGTCGCGGCGGAGGAGGCGGGCGAGGGAGAAGGCGTTGACGGCGAAGGCGGCCTTGTGGGCGTTGCCGAGGAGGGCGTCGGGGGACTTGTGGGCGTGGACGGAGCAGTCGGCGCCCCAGGTGTGCTCGATGTAGTGGGCGAGGTTGTTAAAGGTCTCCGCGCGAAGCTCGCGGCGGTGGGGGGAGCGGGTGGCGGGGGCGTGGAGGTCGTGCTCGGCGAGACGCGCGGCGGCCCGCCGGTGGAGGGCGGTTTCGTGGGGCGTGGAGGCCTCGCCGAAGGCCCACCAGTCGTGCCATTCGCCGGAGCGGAGAGGGGCGGCGGGAATGGCGGCGGCGATGGTTTTGAAGAAAAGGGAGGGCGTTGTGAGGCGGATGAGGATGCGGTCGCCGTGGCGGTTGTTGAATTCCCTGACCCATTCGGAGAGGTGGCGGACGGGGCCCATGTTGTCGTTCTGGGGGCCGTGATGGGTGAGCTGCATGTAATACCAGTCGTGGGGCCAGGCGTGGGCGGTTTTCTGGCGGTGGATGAAGCGGGTGAGTTTCTCAAACGCGAGGGGGAGGTCGCCGGCGACGCCGAGCCAGGCGGAGTGGGCGTAGGTGGGGCCGGAGAGGACGGGGAGTTCGCGGCCCGTGGGCGTCCGCCAGCGGAAGAGGCCGGGGAAGGGGCGGGGGGCGTTGCCGAAGTGCTCGTTGATGGACATGGTCAGGGCGGTGACGCCGCTGTCGAGGAGGAGGTCGGTGAGCGCCCAGGGGAAGCCGTTGACGTCGGAGTTCATGGCGGCGGTGACGGGGAGGCCGGGGTCGCGGCGGAGGCGGGCGGCGGGGGCGAGGAGTTGCGCGAGGTCGGCGAGGGAGGCGAGCGGGGTGAGGTTGCACCAGAGGGCGCAGGCCTCGAGCTGGCCGCGTCCGGCGGCGGCGA
>JAISTY010000106.1 GCA_031272375.1 Opitutaceae bacterium
TCCCTCTTCGAGGCCATTCAGCGCCGCGGCGGCGGCGCGCGGCACCTTGTCCCCGGCGCCGCCGGCAGCACCCGCGACGACTTTTACCTGAAAATGGACGGCGGCGTTGTCTTCAAAAACGCCGTCAAAGCCTTCGCCGACGAAATCGAGGCCGTCCTCCAGAAACACAACCTCCGCCCCGGCGACATCGCCTGGGTCGTCCCCCACCAGGCCAACGAGCGCATCCTCCGCGCCGTCGGCAAACGCGTCGGCATTGATTACGAACGCTTCGTCGTGACGATCGCCAAATACGGCAACACCTCCGGCGCCAGCATCTCCATGGCCCTCGGCTGGGCCGTCGAGGAGGGCGTCTTCAGTCCGGGCGACAAAATCATCTTCTGCAGCGTCGGCGCCGGCATGACCTTCGCCGGCGGCCTCCTCGTCTGGTGACGCCCTCCCCCTCCCATGAAAACCGGAAAACTCCTCCATACGCGGATGCGCGTGAACGACATCGAAAAAACCGTAGCCTTCTACACCAAAGCCCTCGGCCTCGAGGTCTCGCGCCAGTCAACCTCCCCGCGCGGCGCCCGCCTCGTCTTCCTCAAAACCCCCGGCGACGGCCCGGAAATCGAACTCTGCCAGCTCCCCCAGGGCGCCGAACCCGTCCGCGTCCAGCCCGACCTCGTCCACCTCGCCTTCGAGGTCCCCGACCTCGCCGCCTTCGCCGCCCAATTGAAACAAAACGGCTTCGCCTTGAGCGACGGCCCCGTCCGCACCTCCTCCGGCTCCCTCATCGCCTTCATTGACGCCCCGGAGGGCTACGAGGTCGAACTTATCCAACACCCCTGACAGCGCCCATAAACATTGCCCGGCAAACATTTACGAACGGCTGAAGGGGTTGCGATTAGATTTGTTTATCAGCCGACAAGCTGCCGTTAAGAATAACGGAAAACTGTCCGACGCCTCCGGCGTTGTCAGCGGTTGCGTTATTATTTTCCTCGCAACTTGTTATGCTGCGCCAAACAGCCCGCGGCGGCTTCTGGATGAGCTGTTTCGGTTAAGTCAAACTGATGCTTTCAATTGACGCCCCCGTGTCCGCCGACAAGTTGCCGCGCCCATGTGTCGTTCATCCTCTCCCTCGCGGGCGCGGCGCTTGGCCGTTTGCCTGATTGCGTTGATCAGTTTCCCGGCGGCGGTTTCCGCGGCCGGCGCGCCGGAAACGGCGAAGTTGGAGGAGCGCCTCGCCGCGCTTGAGGCCTACGTCAAAAACACCGCGCCGGACGCCGCCGCGTCCCTCGCCGGACAGCCCGGCCCCGGTCACAACGGCTGGATGATGACCGGCACGGCCCTCGTGCTCTTCATGACCCTGCCCGGTCTGGCGCTGTTCTACGGCGGCCTCGTCCGACGCAAAAACGTCCTCTCCGTCCTCGCGCAATGCTTCGGCATCGCGGGGCTGGCGACGGTGCTCTGGTGGGCGGCCGGCTTCTCCCTGTCCTTCGCGAAGGGCGGCGCGATCACCGGCGGCCTCGACCACGTTTTCCTTAACGGCGTGACGAGCCGGGCGGGCGGCTGGCTGCCCTGGGTCTCCGACAATGTCTGGGCGATGTATCAGCTGACGTTCGCGATCATCACGCCCGCGCTGATTGTCGGCGCCATCGCCGAGCGCATGAAGTTTTCCGCGATCCTGCTGTTCGTCACGCTCTGGACTTTCGCCGTCTATTACCCCTTCGCCCACATGATGTGGGGCGGCGGCTGGTTCGCCGAGACGCTCGGCGCGATTGACTTCGCCGGCGGCCTCGTCGTCCACATCTCCTCCGGCTTCTCCGCGCTGGCCCTCTGCCTCTTTCTCGGCCCGCGCCTCGGCTACGGTCGCGAGAAAATGGCGCCGCACAGCATGGTGCTCTGCGGCGTCGGCACAGCGATCTTGTGGGTCGGCTGGTATGGCTTCAACGCAGGCAGCGCCGGCGCCGCCGACGGCATCGCCGCCAACGCCTTCACCACCACCACGCTCTCCGCCGCCGTCGGCGGCTTCGTCTGGGGGCTGCTCGACTACGTTTTCAAGGGGAAACCGTCCGTCCTCGGCATCTGCTCGGGCATCATCGGCGGCCTCGCGCTCGTCACCCCGGCCACGGGCTACATCACCCCGAACGGCGCGATGCTCTGCGGCGTCGTCGCCGGCGCGGTTCCCTACCTCTTCTGCGTGAAACTCAAGGCCGTCCTCGGCTACGACGACGCGCTGGACACCTTCGGCGTCCACGCCGTCGGCGGCACCCTCGGCATCCTGCTCGCCGGCCTCCTGGCGACCTCGAAGGCCAACCCCGGCATAGACCCCGCGCGCTCGCTGATCGACACCGGCAGCTGGAAACTGTTCGGCGCGCAGGCCGCCGCCGCCGGCATCGCGATCGTCTGGAGCGTCGCCGCCACGCTCGCCATCGCCTGGATTGTCAAAAAGACCACCGGCCTCCGCCCCTCCAAGGACGACGAGCGAATCGGCCTCGACATCACCGACCACGGCGAGGAGGGTTATATTGATTAAGCAAATCCCCGCGCGAAAAACGCCCTCAACCCAACCCTCGAAACAAAGGAAAAAACACCATGAAACTCATCATTGCGATTATCAAACCCTATAAATTGGAAGAAGTTAAGAATGCTCTTGCGGACATCGGCGTCCGCGGCGTCACCGCGACGGAGGTCAAGGGCTTCGGCCGGCAGAAGGGGCACACCGAAATCTACCGCGGCAGCGAAATCAGCGTGGATTTCGTCACTAAGGTTAAACTGGAAATCGCCGTCACCGACGACGCGGTCGGAGCCGTCACCGATGCCATTGTGAGAACCGCCCAGACGGGCAAAATCGGCGACGGGAAGCTGTTCGTGCTGCCGCTGGAAAACGCCGTCCGCATCCGCACCGGCGAGACCGGCGACGGCGCCTTGTGAGCCGGCGGCGGCTTGTCGGCGCGGCTTAAACCTCCGCCTCCCGCCCGCCGTCCCGCCCTTCCGCGCCTCCCGCTCCGGCGGCGAGGCGCCAGAGGTGCGCGAAGGTTTTGGAGAACGCCTCCGGCTCCTCGCGAAGGCGGCGGCTGATGTCATCGGGGGCGTGCCACCGGAGCGCCGCTATTTCCGCCGGGTTCGCGCGGAAGGGACCCTCGGCCTCAAGGCGGTAGACGCGGGTGAACTCGTTGGCGGTTCCGGGACAGGCGGCGACCTTGAAAAGAAGGCGCGGCGGACGGGGCGGCGCGAACCCGATCTCCTCCCCCAGCTCGCGCAGGACGGCGGCGTCGTAGTCCTCGCCGGCGTCAAGGTGTCCGGAACAGGAGGAGTCCCAGCGTCCGGGGGCGGTGTCCTTCTGGAGGGAACGTTTCTGGAGCAGGAGAAGCCCGGCGGCGTTGAAAACCCACGCGTGGACGGCGCGGTGCCGCAGACCGCGGGCGTGAACCTCCGCGCGGGTGGCGCGCCCGACAACGCGGTCGTCCGCGTCAACAACATCGAAAATCTCGTCGGGACTCTGGGCGCGGTCGGGTTGTCGCATGCGGTGGAGAAACGCGAAAAAAGGCCTTCGGGAAAGCCCCGAAAACGCGCCCGAAAAACGGCGGCTTGCCGCGTTGACAGGGCGGGGGGGCGCCGCCAGCGTCCCCGCCCTTTATTTATGATTTCCTGGATACAAAAGAACCTTCAAGGGCACTTCCGTTATGTGTTTCTGGTGCTGCTCGCCGCCACCATCATCATGTTCGTCTTCACCATCGGCAACCAGGGCTGGGGAAGCGGCGGCGACTCCCGCAAACAATACGTCCAATCCTTCTTCGACCTCGACCTCGGCAAACCCGCCGACCAGGCGCGCCTGATCGGGGACGCCGCCATGAGCGTCCGCCTGCAGGCGGGCTACGACCTCTTCCACGGCGCCCAACTGCAGCAATACGCCCTGCGCCGCTACGCCCTCATCCACATCGCCTCCACCCTCGGCCTCCCCCCGCCCGACGTCAACGAGGTCGCCGCCCACATCGCCGGCATGGGCTTGTTCGCCGGCCAGGACGGAAAATTCGACGAGAAACGCTACAACGAGTTCCGCGACTCCCTCCGCACCAATCCCGGCGCCGGCGAGGGCGACATCAACCGCGTCATCGTGGACGACATGCGCGCGCGCAGCGCCGAAACCCTCCTCGCCGGGCCGGGCTACGCGCTCTCCGGCGACGTGAAACGGCAGCTTGTCCGCGCCGACACCGAATGGACCATCGGCCTGGCAACGGTGGATTTCGCGGGCTTCGCGCCCGAAATCCCCGTCACCGACGCCCTCCTTGAGGCCTTTTTGCAAAAGAACCCCGCCGCCTACGAGATCCCCGCGATGGCGCGGGTGGCATGCGTCGAGTTCAAGGCGGCGGACTTCGCCGCCGAAGTGAG
>JAISTY010000110.1 GCA_031272375.1 Opitutaceae bacterium
TCGCCGCCGACCCCGCCGCCTCCGCCAACATTGCCCTCTCCGGCAACAGCACCCTCTCCGCCAAATCCCTCGTCCTCGGACAAGGTGCCGTCACCTTCCGTCTCCGCCCCGCCAACACCGCCACTCCGCCCCTCGCCGCCGCCTCCCTGACAACCGCCGCTCCCGCCCCCGTCCTCATCCTCGACCCCGCCGGCCTCGCCCCGCCCGCCGGCGTCTCCCTCGTCATCCCCCTCCTCCAAACCAACACCCCCACCGCCGCCCCCGTCTTCGACTTCCGCCCCCTCAACCTCCCCAAAACCCACGACGCCTCCCTCGCCTGGTCCGCCGACGCCAAAACCCTCTCCGCCTCCCTCGTCCCTCTCTTCAACCCCTCCGATCTCCCGACCGACGCCCTCCTCGCCTACGCCCTCACCGACGCCTACGTCCTCGGCCCCGACAACCTGCCGTCCACCAACGGCTCCGTCGCCCACCTCCCCAAAACCACCCTCTCCGGCGGCGACTTGTCGCTCGCCTTCACCCCCCTCCGCCCCGAATGCCGCTACGAGGTCCAGCGCAGCCTCGACCTCCAAACCTGGGAGACCGTCGCAACCGTCCCGCCCTCCGAAACCGAGGTCTCCGTCTCCGTCCCCGCCGCCTCCCCGCGCCTCTTCCTCCGCCTCAAAATCACCCCCGCAAAATAAACCCGGCGCGCCCGCCGCGCGCCGCGCGCCCTCACAAATTCCCTATGATCGCCGTGGCCATCGCGTCCGTGCCCACGCTCCCGCGCCCGAACGCGATGTCGCCCGTGCGGACGCCGTCAACCGTCACGGTCTTGCGCACCGCCGCCTCGATGCGCGCGGCCACTTGTTCCAGCCCGAAGCTGTAGCGCAGCATCAGCGCCGCGCTCAAAATTTGCGCGCACGGGTTCGCAAGGTTCCTGCCCGCGATGTCCGGCGCCGTCCCGCCCGCCGGCTCGTAAAGCCCGAACGGCAGCCCGAGCGAGTTCTTCCCCGCCCCCAGCGACGCCGACGACAGCATCCCCAGCGACCCGCAAATCACCGCCATCTCGTCCGACAGGATGTCCCCGAACATGTTTTCCGTGAAGAGCACGTCGAACTGGTTCGGATCGCGCGCCAGCTGCATCGCCGCGTTGTCCACGTAAAGGTGCGTCAGCGCGATGCCGGGATGCTTCCGCGCGAAATACTCGCTCACCGTCCTGCGCCAGAGCACCGAGGTCTCCAGCACGTTCGCCTTGTCCACCGAGCAGACTTTCCTGCCGCGCCCCAACGCCGTCCGCGCCGCCACCTCCGCGATCCGCTCAATCTCCGAGGTTTTGTAAATCATCGTGTCCCGCGCCTGCCTCTCCCCGTTGGGCAGCGTCTCCGTCGCCTTCGGCTGACCGAAGTAAATCCCGCCCGTCAACTCCCGTATGCACACAATATCAATGCCTTCCGGGATGCGCGAGGGCTTGAGCGGCGACGCGTCAACCAGATCCTTGTAAAGCAATCCGGGCCGGATGTTCGCGAACAGGTTGAACGCTTTGCGCAACGGCAGCAGCGCCGCCCGCTCCGGCTGCTCGTTCGGCGGCAGCTTCTCCCACTTCGGCCCGCCGACCGACCCGAACAAAATCGCGTCCGCCCCGCGGCATACCGCCACCGTGCTCTCCGGCAGCGCCTTCCCGTGGTTGTCTATGCCCGCCCCGCCGACGTCCGCCACCGTGTAATCAAGGGAAAATCCCTCCTGGCGGGCGACGTGTTCGAGGACGCGGAGCGCCTCGGTCATGACTTCGGGGCCGATGTAATCCCCCGGAAGAACGGCGAACTTGAGCGTTTGCATGGCGCGGGAACAAAACGCCCGCGCCCGCGCCCGCAAAGTCAATTCTGCCCGCCGCGCCGCCTCACCGCTCGCCGCCCCCGAAGGGCGAGGTCAGCCCGCCGGCGTCCCCGCCAAATCCGTCGGCGGCTTGTCGCGCCCGGAACGGCGGGCGCCCTTCCAAACGCACGGTGACAATCTCATGCGGCTTTATCGCGAAAGAGAACAGGCCGCCGTCGCGCACCTCTAAGGCGGTGCCGAGGTCGCGCTCCACGCCGTCCGTCAGCGTTGCCTTTTCCAATTTCAACACCGGCGTCCTGACGGCGACTTGTCGCGCCGCGCCGCCGAGATCCTGGAAGCGTGCGATGGTGCCGCGCCCGTCCTCCGCCGGTTTCAGCGCGAGCAACACGAGCGCGTCGTCCTCCGTCTCGATGAAACTGCCGCGTTTGCCGTCGAGCGGCTGCGGGCGGATCCACGACTTGTCCTGCGGCTGCACGAGCGACCATTCGAGCGGCGTCATCGCCTCCCAGCCGAGTTTGCTCAATTTCACCGGCTCCAGGCTCGGCGCGCTCGTCACGATGTAGCGGAAGACCAGACGGTCCTCCTTCGTCTCCGCCTTGAAATCAATGAGGCTGCGCGGCTGGTGGTAGTTGTTGACGACATGGGAGAAAATCACGCCGGGGCGTTTTCCGAACTCCATCGGCCACTCGCCGCGTATCACGTCGCCGAAGGTCATCAGCGGCGCGTCGAGCGGCACGACGGCCCCGGCCAGCCCGTCCTCCTCCACGCCCACCCAGTTCTGCGCCATGAACCACTCCTGGCACCCGCCGGGCAGGATGTCCTTCGCGGGATCCACGACGCCGTTCTGGATCTCGTAGAGGAAGCGCGGCGCCTTCATCGCGAAGGGAAACGCGAAATACACGCCTTCGCGCCGATACACCTGCTCCTTGCGCACCTCGATTGTGAACTCGATCCGCTTCGCGTCGTCGCGCAACACCACCTCCGTCGTGATTTTCGGCGTGAACACCGCCGCGCTTTCCAGACGCGCCTTGTGCCCGAAGGGGATTTTCCGCGTGAACACCACGCTCCCGCCGCCCGCCGTGTTCACCGTCAGCTCCGGCGCCTTCTTCCGGTATTGCAAAAGTCCGTTCGGCTTCGCGTCGCCGCCCGTCACATACACGTATTGCCCGAACTTGTAGGGGCTTTTCCGGTCAACCAGCTCGCGCCCCAGCTCCTTGTCCCAAATGCTCCCCACCGCGCCGCTCTCCGCGTCCAGTTCCACGCGGTAAAATGGGTTCTCCATCACGGTCGCGGGAGCTTTCTGCCGCGGGTCGGATTGCGGACGGACATCCACGCCGCGCTCCATCGCCTGGTAGTCCTCGATGTTCAGGGTCGTCTCGCCGGCGGCGTCCGCCGCGTCCGCCGCCGTTTTCGGGCGGATCCTGAAAACCTTGTAGCCCATCGCCGGCACGTTCCGCGCGAGCAGGTTCACGCGCCGGAAGTTCCCGCCTTTGCTCGTGATGTCGAACGCCGCCCGCTCCCCGGTCGAAACGTCCGCAAGCTCGTCGTTGTTGCCCAGATCGAGGGTGACGAGGCCGTCGCGCTCCCAGTTGAGCGTGTTGAAAACGACCACGTGGTCGCGCCCGACCGCCATGCTGTCCACCAATTGCCCGGCGCCCTCGGCGGCAAGGTGCCGCGCCGCGAACGCCGCGTTGTCCGCGTAGCTGTTCTTGTAGCGCAGCTGCGAGTCCGTCTTCAGCGTGTCGTGCGCGGGCATGGAGTTGGAGACGACCTGCGTGTGCTCATCGTAAAGCAGCAGGTTGTCCCACATCGAGTCGAGGCGCGCCTTGTCCACGCGCAGCCGGGCGTTCACGAGCGCCGCGAGCGTCGCCAGTTTTTCCGCGCCCAACGCCCGCCGCTCCGTGCCGCGCTGGAGGGCGAGGCGCGCCGGGTTCGCCGCGAGGCCGTCCTCCCAGTAGCCGCCGAAACAGCCGCGGACCACCGGCACCTTGTCGCCGAGTTGCGCGGCGATGCTCCCAATGGCGTCCGCCACGCCGGAATAAACCAGTTTCGGAAACGCGAACTCCCGCGCCCAGCGCTCCGCGAGCGTGCCTTGCTGCGGGAACAGCTCGCGGTTCTCCCCTTGCGTGCCCCACAAAATCGTCGCGTCGGCCGTGTAATGCGGGCGTTCGTGCTGCTGCAAAAACAACGGCAGCATGTCGCGCCCGGCGTCCACGATGGGCGGCAGCCCGAAGACCATCTGCGTCTGCCGATACACCCGCGAATACCAAAAGAGGACGCGTTTGCCGTCCGGCCCCTCCCACCACATCGGCGAGGTCTCGTTGTGACGCCCCACCAGCACCGCCGGCCCGCGGTCGCTGTTGCTGCCGGAGAGGTAGTATTTCAGCCCCGCCGTCGCGATGACCGAGGCGTAGCTCCACACCGGCGAGGGCACGTCCGAGTTGCTCGTGTAATTCAATTCCACGCCGTTCTTCCGCGCGAAATTCGCCGCGTCGTAGAAGGAGCGCAGCAGCGTCTCCGTCGTCGGAAATCCGGTGAGCAGGCTCGACGACTGCGCCGGCGAGAACACGCGCCGCTCCCGCATCGCGCGGACAAGCCGCCGCGCCTCCGCGTCGCTGTGCAGCCGCAGGAACTGCTGGATCGTCCACGACGCGTCCACGCTGAAGCGGAAGGCGGGGTTGTTCTCCGCCACATCAAGCGCCTGCTCCAGCAGCCGCGCCTGCAAAACCGCGACCTTCGGATGAAAATCCGTGTAGCCGTTGTCGAAATGCACGTTCGGCACGACGAAGACCGTCCACTTTTTCGCCGGCGCGAGCGTGGTTTCCAGCACAACGCGGGCGGCCTTGCCCGCCTCCGCCAGCGTCACCGTCGCGGCAACTTGTCCCGAAGAAAACTCCGGAACCCAAAACTCCGCTTTCTCCTCCCCGAAATCCATCGCGCCGCGCAACGGCAGCGTGCGCGCCGCGCCCGCGATTTTCAGCTCCACAACCCCCGCGCCGCCCCGGTCGCGCCGCACAAAGACATCCACGCGCTCCGACAAGCCGCCGCCGGTCTCCTTGTAAAAAACCGTCGCCTCGGCGGTCGCCGCCGCCGCGTCCGCCGCGGCGCCCTGTTCCGTCCGCGTGAGGCGGATGCCGTCGTAGTTCAGGCCGGCGTCGGAGACGAACTCCGCTGTCGTGGCGACGGGCTGCAGGGAGATCTTGTTTGCGCCCTTCGCGAGCCAGGCGGCGGGGATGTCCACGGTCACGGTGGCGTGGGAATAGACGGTGCGGTTGCCGCCCGGCGAGTCGCCCATGCGGTTGTCGAGCCGCGGGTGGAGGTAAAACAGCCCGCGTCGCCCGTTGATTTCCACGAGCACCGCCGGCACGCACGCGCGTTCGACGAGCAGGGAGAGTTCCAGACGGAAGCCGCCGGAGGTGTCGGCGAGGTCGAAGGCGATGGTCCGCGCCGTGGCACCGGCCTCCCAGTGCCGGTCGGGTTTCCCGCCGTCGGCGTCGCGCAGGACGCTCGCGATGCGTTTCGCCGCCGCGCCGGAGGCGACCGGGTGGAAGGAGAACCAGTCCTTCGCCGGATCGCTTTTGCCGATGGTGAAGACGACCGGCTTGCCCTTGGGCGGGTTCCTCTGGGCGAACTCGTCCGAGCTGCCGTCAAAATGGCCGACGCTCCAGACGACGGCGTTGTTTTCGGGCGCCGCGAACGCGAGCGCCGCAAGCAGCGGAAGAAGAAGTGCGGGTGTTTTTTTCATAACGAAAGGGGGAACGGTTTTATGGGACGTTTTCTTACCACGGATTAACACGGATTGGCACGGATCTCACGGATGGTTTTCTTTTATGTTCAATATATTACAAATCCGTGAAATCCGTTTTAATCCGTGCAATCCGTGGTTGGCTTGGAATTTTTCAAAATAGAAATGTTCATTACGTAATGGTTTGAAATAACTTATCCGTGCAATCCGTGGTTAAAAAACCGTCTCCATGCGGAACGGTGCCTATTCGGTTTCCACGGAGATTTCGCCGCGGGTCATGGTTTTTGAGAGGGCCGGCTGCGGCAGATAGGCGCCGTTGGCGCGGAGGGTTCCGACGAGCGCCTCGGTGTCGAGATCGGCGGCGGGTTGTCCAGTGCGGACGCTTTGGACGGCGGCGGTTCCGGCGGCCTCGCCCATCATGTAGCAGGCGGGCTGGTCGCGGATCGCCGCGTGGAGGCGCAGGTCGCTGCAATTGCAACGGCCCGCCACCCAGAGGTTCGCGGAGCCTTTCGGCACGAGGATGCCGTAGGGGATGCCGTAATACTCGCCGGCCTTCGTGCGGTCGCGCTTCAGGAATTGCGTCGTGTAGCGCTCCCATTGCTCGTCCGAGCAGTCGTGGACGTGCATGTCCACGGACTTGTTGTAGGCGGCGATCTGGTCGGGAAACCAGCGGCGGGCGGTGAAGTCCGCGTAGTTCAACTCGTATTCGCCGACGATGCGGCGCGACTCGCGGATGCCGAGCAGCGCGCCCGTCGCCACGTATTCCATGCGCTCGCAGCCCGGCACGTAGCGGCGGAAAAACTCCGTGTATTCGGCGGCGAATTTGCGCCCCTTGACCATGCCGTCGGAGAGGCTGCGGCAGTTGAGCGCGTCGGTGCCGAAAAGGTGCCCGGCGTTCAGGATCGCCTTGTCCTGCCCCCAGCGGAAAAGCCCCGGAACGTGCCGGTCGTTCTGCGTGAAAAAACCGTCGGCGATCGCCTTGTGGACGGCGGCTTGTTGCGCGCTGGTCTTGAAAACGTCGCCGTCCAGCCCGACCTGCGTGGCGCAGAGCGTCGGCGCCATGATGTGCCGGGTGTCGCGCCCCGCCTCGCGGACTTTCACCCCGCAAAGCACCGACAGCGCCGCGTCCCCCGTCGCGTCCACGAACGCCTTCCCGCGCACAAGGCGGTGCCCCTCGATGTTGTGGGTGACGACGCCGTTCACGCGCCCGTCCGCCGCGACGTCGGCGTCAATGACCTTCGTGAAAAAGCGGACCTCGACGCCGGCGTCGGCGCACAGCTCGTCGAGGAGGAGTTTCAGTTTCTCCGGGTTGTAGGCCATGCCGCCGTGGAGGTTTTTGCGCCAGGCGTCCGTGGAGATGTTGGGCTTGTAGGCGCCGCGCCGGTAAAGCTCCTCGACGATCTCCAGAAACAGGCCGCCGACAATCGGGCGGCTGCCGTCGCCCATGTCCGACCAGGCGGAGACGAGCGCGGAGGTGCCCGCGCCGCCAAGACAGCCGAGCTGCTCGAGCAGGAGGACTTTCGCGCCGAGGCGCCCCGCGCGGATGGCGGCGGCGACGCCCCCCGGCCCGCCTCCGGCGACAACGAGGTCGTGGCCGTCCTCGACGGGGATGCGGCGTTGAAAAACAAAGGTGTCCGGCGCGGGCTGGGTGTCTGGCATGGCGCAATGAAAGCAGACCGCCGCGCGGGGAACCTTGCGGGAGCCGCCGCCAAAGTTGCCTTTTCCGCCGCCGCGCGCGACGCGGCGTTTTTGTTTTGGCGGCGCCCCCCGCCGGTCTTGTCATCCGCCGCATGTCGCCTCGCACATCCAGCCGCCTCCGCCTCCCGTTGGCGGCCCTCTTCCTTTCCATCATGCAATCCGCCCAAGCCGCCTCCGACGCCAGGGAACGCCACGAAATCCCCGACGAATTCAAATGGGACCTCTCGTCCATCTATCCCGACTGGACCGCGTGGGACGCGGACGTCGCCCGCATGTCCGCGGAGACGGACGCCTTCGCCGCGCTCAAGGGCACGATAGGGCAGGGCGCGCGGCAGCTTGCCGAAGCCTACGGGCGGCTCGACGCCATCGGCCTCCTGCAGGAGAAAATCCACGCCTACGCGCATCTCTCGCAGGACGTTGACACGCGCGACCAGGCGGTCGCCGCGCGGATGCAGCGCGTCGAGGCCGTTTTTGCGAAATTCGGGACGGCGACGGCGTGGTTTGTTCCTGAATTGCTGAAAATCCCCCAGGGCACGATGGAGGCATGGGTGCGCGAAACGCCCGCGTTGCAACCCCACGCCTTCCCCATCCGCGAGCTTTACCGGCGGCAGGCGCACGTCTTGCCGGAGGACGGCGAACGCCTGCTTTCCTACGCGACCCGCTTCACGCAAACCCCGCGCTCCATCTACCGCGAGTTGAGCACGAGCGACATTGTTTTCCCGAAGATAAAACTCACCGACGGCTCCGAGCCGACCCTCACGCCGGGCGTCTATCAGGCCATCCTCGCCACCAACCCCAACCAGACCGACCGCGCCGCCGCTTTCGAGGCTTATTTAAAAACCTACGCGGCAACCAAAAACACCTACGCCGCCATCTACAACGCCGTCCTCCAGCGCGACTGGTTCAACGCCCGCGCCCGCGGCCACGCCACCTCGCTTGAGGCCGCGCTCGACCGCGACGCCGTCCCCGTCTCCGTCGTGGAAACCCTTGTGCGCGAGGTGCGTGCCGGCACCGCCCCGCTGCGGCGTTATTTCGCGCTCCGCAAACGCCTCCTCGGCCTCGAAACCTACCACCTCTACGACAACAACGTCCCCCTCCTCCAGACCGGTCAGACAAAATACCCCTACGAAGAGGCGCGGCGGCTGACGATCGAGTCCGTCGCCCCGCTCGGCGCGGATTACCAGGAACGGATGCGCGCGCTGCTCAACGGGCGGCGGACGGATGTGTTTGAAAACAAAGGCAAACGGAGCGGCGCCTACAGCTCCGGCTGCTACGGCGTGGGGCCGTTCATGTTGCTCAACCACAACGACACCCTCGACGCGGCCTTCACCCTCGCGCACGAGGCCGGCCACTCGCTCCACACCCTGCTGTCCTTTGAAACGCAGCCCTACCCGACGGCGGATTACACGATTTTCGTGGCGGAGGTCGCCTCGACGCTCAACGAACGGCTCCTGCTCGACTTGATGCTTGAGCGCGCGACCGACCCAAAGGAACGCCTTGTCCTCCTGCAGCACGCGGCCTCCGAAATCGTCGGCACTTTCTATACACAAGTCCTGTTCGCGAATTTCGAGTTGGAGGCGCACCGTCGCGCCGAGGCCGGCGAACCCGTCACCGCCGCCGTCCTGGACGGCATTTACGGCGACTTGTTGCGTGAGTATTACGGCGACGCGATTACGCATGATGAACTTTACCGGCACACTTGGGCGCGCATCCCGCATTTTTACAATTCGCCCTTTTACGTGTATCAATACGCGACGTGTTTCGCGTCCTCCGCGAAAATTTACGAGACGCTGAAAAACGGAACCGCCGCGGAGCGGGAGGCGGCGCGCGAGCGTTATTTGGGGCTGTTAAAAAGCGGCGGCAACGACCAACCGATGAAGCAGTTGCAAAAAGCGGGCGTTGACCTTTCCGATCCCGGAACCGTCCGCGCCGTCATCCGCCAGTTGGAGACGCTGGTGGACCGATTGGAGCGCGAGGCCGGACGCTGCGGCCTGAAGTAAGACACCGCCGGAAAGCCGCCTATATTATATACAACTCCCAAAACATTTTTGGAATACACAAACGCCATGCGGCGTTATTCGGGCGGTAATGAAAAACACACACCAAACAAAACAAGAGGAAGCAAAATAATGACAGGCGCGAGCGAGCCGTTCCCAAATGAAGCCGCGTTTCCCCAACCCACCACGGATTTCGCGGAGTTACACGATTGCGCGGATGAAACCATCTTGCAATAAACGGATTGGGAATTCGTGTAATCGGCGGAAGCTGTGGATAAAAGATCTCACACAAAGACGCGAAACCAATCCAAAAAAACTCCGCTTGCTTCCCTTCGGCTCGTCTTGGTTTGGCTTCGTGTGAGACCTTTCCGCCATGGGGCGGCGGCGGGGTTATTCCTCGAGGAGGTTGGTTTCGCGGAGGGTGTTGGCGGCGGGGTCGTGGAGAAGGGTCTTGAGTTCGTGGGGACGCAGACGGATGCGGTGGGGGTTGCCCAGAATGGTCAGGGTGGCGTCGGCGGGTTGTCCGGCGGTTTCATGGAGGCGGATGACGAGGCGGCCGGGGGCGTCCTCGGATTGTTTGAGGGCGCCGATGACGAGGTTGGGGGCGTCGAGAGAAAGGAGGCTGCCTTTGGGCGGCAGCTTGCCGGGGTGAATGCCTTGCAGGAGAGCGAATTTAGGGGCGCAAAACTCTTCGGCGGAGCGGGTTGCGGCGGCGGTGTCGGGGGTGTTTTGCGGGATGAGTTTGAAACGGAAGGTCTGGCGGCCTTGGTCCATCATGTGGTCAAAGGTTTCGCCGGGCTTGGGGCGGCGGTGAAGGGCGTGGGGCGGGGAGCGGGTGATGGTGAGGCGGAGGTCGGCGCCGGGGGTGGAATAGGCGTATTTGGCGTCGTTGAGGAGCAACAGGGCAGGGGTGGGGCTGGCAGAGTGGGCGGATAATGTGTTCGCGCTCTTGGACTTCGGCAGGTTGTCGGCGCCATTTTGCGGGCTGGGAGCCGGCGTTTTCGAGGCGGGCGGGGTGCCCGCGTTCCCCGAACCTGTTTCGGCGGGGTGGAGGATGATCCAGCGGTGGCCGGGTTGTTCGTGACCGTCGGCGGGGCGGGTGATGTGTCCGTAAGCGGTTTCAACGGTGTGGTTAACGGAACCGGACAGGGCGGTGGGGAAGT
>JAISTY010000079.1 GCA_031272375.1 Opitutaceae bacterium
TGCCGAAGGTGTCTCAAGTGGTTTGAAACGTGGTTGGCTGACATTTTTTTGCCAATGGGTTACCTGCCTGTTGACGATTGGCGGGTTTTGCCACGCGTGGGGGTGGGGGGTGGGGTTCAAGACATTCGTGTTGCTGGCGTCGCTGCCGTTGTTTTTGCAGCATATAATCATCGGCATCGCTGTCGCGCGCGTCACACGGACGCGCTTTTATCTGTTTTGCTGGAATAGGTTCGATAACGGCGCCGTGTCTGGCGTGGTACGCCAGGGTTTTGGTTTTCTGGTGCCGCAGGCGGCCGCGGTTTTTATTACAAACGTGCCAGCGTTGTTTCTCTCCGCCGTGCTGGGGCCGGCGGCGGTCACTCCTTATAAATTATGCCAGCAAATGGGCAACGCGTTGATGATGTTGCAGGCGCTGCCCATAAACCCCTTGTGGCCGGCCTACGCGGAGGCGAAAAGCCGCGGCGACTGGCGTTGGATACGGAAAATGTTCAGGATCTCACTGTTGTATTGCACCTTCAGCGGTCTGGTGGTTGGCGCGGGCATTTGGTTGCTCGGCGAATGGGTTGTGAAAATATGGACGCGCGGGATGGTGCCGGAATTGCCGCCGGGTCTGCTGCCGGGGTTCGGACTTTGGCTTTTGCTTCAAGCCGTGATAGGCGCGCCGAATATCTTCCTGAACGGCATAGGGAAACTGCGCAAGCAGGCGATCGGCGCCGCGTGTTGTGCGGTATGCTTCATCATCGCTGCCCCGTTTGCCATCCGGCAATGGGGCGTGCCCGCGCCGGTTTTCTGCCTGACTTTCCAGACCCTGCTCTTCAGCGGAACACTGATGTGCTGGGATACGATTTTAATATTTAGAAACCATGCGATTATACGTGGAAGATAGACGGCGCGGCGAGCCGGTAAAGGCGCGGTTGCAATCCCCGGGGTGATTTCAAGAATGGTGTTTGGCGTGCGGCGCGGACTACGGTGTGGACGCGGGAGCTTTTCTGGGCGCCCGAAGCGTTGCGAGGGCGGATGCGGAGGCATCGAACCAATCGGTTATCGTTGGGAACGGACGGGGGACGCTGGCGCGGCGGAGATTGTTGCGGGCGCGGTAAATCGCAATTTGTTTCTGAACAAATGATTCGGAACCGAGAACGGCGCCGTCGGTGAGATAGCGCAGCCGGCAACGAAGAAGGACGTGCAGAGGGAGTTTGCCGTGGGTGCGGATGACTTCGTCAAGCTGTTCCGGTGTGAGAGATGCGGCATTCCCCTTTGGAACGGAACCTTTTCCGAATAGAAGTTCGCGGTAGTTGGCGTGGGTGCCGCGCCAGTCATTGAGGCGGTCGCCGGCAACGCGCGAGAGGCCGGTGCGAAGGGCGGTGTTGCCTGCAACGGCCTCGGCATAACCACAGAAACGATAGTCCTTTGGATCTGTTGCGAGACCGGCGCGAACGGGATTGAGGTCAATGTAGGCCGCGACGGTTTCGAGGGCATGTCCGGATTTGTAATTCACTGATCCCGAACGACCTTCGATGAGGACGGATTTGAAGCGTTCGGACCAAAGATGCCCGTAGCGGTTGTGGTTCTTGTTGAAGTATATGGAGAAACGTTGCTTGAGGAGTTTCATGAATTGGGAAACGTCGCCCATGAGGGCGAGCTGGCGGCGTCTCCAGGCGGCAACTTCCGGAGCGTCCGGCGTTGTTTCCATTTGTTCCTCAATGAATTCGATGTTTGCCGTCTGGTAGGGATTGGGCTTTGGATACATGACATGGTAGCGGCGAAGGAGTTCGGCGTCGGTGGGTGTGGAGGTGGGCGGGACGGCGACAAGGATATGGAAGTGATTGGAGAGTATGGCATAAGTGATAATCTGGACGCCGCAGTAATCGGCGGTGGTGTGGATCTGGCGGCGAAGGACTTCCTTGTCGGTATCGGCCAGAATGCGTTCTCCGTTGATGGTGCGTGAGATGCAATGATAGAAAGCCTCGCCCTCGGCGGGGGATATTTTGATGCGTGGAGTTCTCATGGCGGAAAGAGGAGAAAAAAGAAAAACAGGAAAAGCAAGTGAAAAATAACCTGTCCCTTATTTTTTTTAGACGCCCGGAAAAAAATAACCTGTCCCTTACTTAATTTATGAGGTGGGGGCGGGTACAGCGGGAGGGGGACGTTATCTGCGGGAGCTGCGGGCAAGCGCGGCTGTTTTGGCGAGGCGCAGCGCCGCCCGACGCAGGACAGGGTAGCGGTGGAAAACAGGCATGACAAACGCAAGAAGCGCGAGCCACGCCTTGAAAAACACCCCGCCCGCACACGCCATCCACGAAATATAAAATCGCGTGACATGCGCCGGCTTGATGAAATTTATCCGCAATCCGTGCGACGCGGCGGAAAACCACCGCTTGCCCCGAAAATTGAAGATGGCATTGGTCACCCCAGGCATCGCAATGGCCGCCCAGTCGGATAAAACCGTCATCGTGTCCAAAAGCGTCAGCCCGCAATAAAAATCGCTTCTGTCCCACGACGCTTCCCCACCAACAGCAACTGGTTGCGGATCAACAACGATTTCCTTCCTGAATTGCGCGCTCCCTCCCGATTTCAGCGCGAGGATCTTCATGATAATCAGGGGTATCACGGTCGGGGGACCGCCATAGTAGGCGTGGCAGATGTTTTTAAGGTAAGCGCTTCTTCTGAAAACGGTTGTGGACATGAATATGTCCCGCCAGAAAAAGCCGGGACTTGTGTTGAACAGGGCGGCGTATTCCAAATGCCCGTTGACGGAAAATTCGTGCGCAAAACCCCCCCCCCCCCCCGCAGATAGTTTAATGTCAACACATTCCGGCTCGACTGTTTGCAAAACCCGCAGAATGGAGTCCACGCCATCGGGACGCGGGATGTCATCGTCGCTCAACGGCCACACCCATTCGCCGTCCGACAATTCCACGCAACGGCAGCTGTTGGCGGACAGCCCGACGTTGCTTGGGTTGCGGTGCGTTCTCACCTGCGCGGCGACACCATGCTTTTCCGCCGCCGCAAGGACGGCCTGCCCGACGGGTTCGGGCGAGGCGTCGTCAATGACAAGCACGGAGACATCGCGTCCCCCAATCTGCGGCAGGATGAGACCCAAGGTCTTCATCAGCATCTCGTTGCGGTCGTATGTGGGGATGGCTATGGTGAGGAGAGGCATGGGCGGGTTTGGTTGACGTGGCGCGGGAAGCTGCGGGAAGGGTTCTCTTTTGCAAGCCGGTTTTCAGGGACAGGTTATTTACGGTATTATGGTTAAACGGTTCTGGGATTGGAAATCCATGAAAATCAGCGAAATCCGCGGATTCCCCCCGCCCTTCAGTCGCGCGCCAGGGTCATGACGCATTCGATATGGCGCGTTTGCGGGAAGAGGTCGAAGGGCTGCACCGCCTCCAGCCTGTAGCCGGCCTCCATGAACTTTTTCAGGTCGCGCGCCTGTGTTGACGGCTCGCAGCTCACATACACGACCCGCGCCGGTCCGAACGCGAACAGCTGCGCCAGAAACCCCGCGTCGCACCCCTTCCGCGGCGGGTCAATCACCACCGCCGTCTCCCCCGGCGGGAAGTCCAGCCCCGCGAAAATCGCCGGCGCGTCGCCCTGCCGGAACTCCACGTTCGCCGCGCCGCCGCGCTCCGCGTTCCTCCGCGCGAACGCGATGCCGCTTTCGCTCACGTCAATGCCCGCGACCCGCCGGAACGCCCGCGCCGACGTCAGCGCGAACAGCCCGCTCCCGCAGTAGGCGTCCACGAGGTATTTGATGCCGGCGCCCGCCGCCTGCGAGCGCGTGTAGCGCGTGAACAGCGGCAGGATGAAGGGGTTGTTCTGGAAAAAATCCCGCGCCAGGAACGTGAACGAGACCCCGTCCACCGTCTCCGTCAGTGTCGCGTTCGGGTCGGTCGTCACCTCGCCCGTCGCGAAAGCGTGCCGGACGAGCAACGTCCCCGCGCGCGGGTGTTTCCCCTCCGCCGCATCCCGCCGCAGCGTCCCGCGCAACTCCGGCAGTTTCCGGTTGATCGCCACCGTCGCGATGGGGCACGCCGGCGCGTCCACGATGTCGAAACGCGTCCCCTGCCGCAGGAAGCCGACGGGAAAAGTCCCCGCGTCCGGCTCCGCGCCGTCCACCACTCTGAAACCTTTGTGGTGCGGCGTGATTTTCGTCCGATACGCGAACTCCCTTGGCGACCCGATCACCTGCGACACGGGGAACTCGACCCCCGCGAGGCGCTGCAGCAATTCCCGCGTCTGCCGCCGTTTCCAGACCAATTGCTCAATGTAGGCGAGGTGCTGATATTGGCAGCCGCCGCAACGTCCGGCCAGCGGGCAGCGCGGCTCGATGCGGAAAGGCGAGCGCGTCAGCACCTCCACGAGGTCCGCCTCCGAGTAATTCGCGTGGTTGCGGAACACCCGCGCCCGCACCCGTTCGCCGGGCAGCGTGAACGGCACCATGACGACCCAGCGCGCCTCCGGCTCTCCCGGCAGCGGCGCCCGCGCCAGCCCGGAGCCGAGATTGGTCAGCGTCTCGATCTCCAGCTCAAGCTCGTGGTGGTAGGGAAAGGGGTGTTCGTTGAATTTCTTTGCTCGACCCATTGCCGGAGCAAAACGCCCGCGCCCCGCGAAGGGAAGCCCCGTTCCCCGCACCCCGCGATTTTTCCGCTCCCGTTTCCGCGTCCTTCGCCCCCTTTTTCCGCGTCCCCGACCCGCGCGCCCCCGCTTTCGTCCCCGAAAATTTTCCGCAACTTTCTGTTGCGCCGCCCGCGGGAACGGACTTTTCCTCGCGCCATGCTTCGCCCGCTTCACTTCTCGCGCAGCCTGATACGCTTTCAATTTGATGGCGTATTGCTTCGCCCACCCCGGCGAAGTGGTGAAACGGAAAACCCGATGCCGCCCCCCTCCCTCCTCGCTCCGCAACACGCCAGCTCGGTGACTCGCAACCCCTTATGCTCGTTGAGGATAAGGGGTTTGTTATTCCGCGGAAACCCGGACGCGCCGCCGTCCGCCGCGCCTTTGTCCGCCGCCTGTTTTTCCCTGCCCGACCCAATCCCCTCTCCCTTTTCCTGCCATGAAAACGACCGCTAACGCACTGGTCTCCGTGTTCAGGTTCCCGCGCCGCCCCGCCGCCCATAGTCTCCCGCGCCCCGCCGTCCATCGTCCCAACGCCCCCAAGGGCGGAGCTGTGCCCGTCTTCCTCGCCCTGCTGCTCGCCTCCGCCGCCAACGTCCCCGCCGCCACAACGTATCCGGTCAACACCCCCGCCGGCACTTGGGGCGCCACCGGCACGGTTGTATCAACAGCGGGCGACACCGTTGTCCTCACCGCCAACCAGTCCTCCAACGCCACCCTCACCCTCACCGCCAACGTCACCGCCGGCCACCTCGACATCGGGCGCGCCGACGCCGCCGGCCCCGCCACCAACTACACCTTCGCCCTCGGCGCCTACTCCCTCGCCTTCGACTCCGGCAACGGCTCCCCCTCCGTCATCACCCACGAGGCCAACGCCCTCGCCGACAGCATCCGCGGCACCGGCGCCGCCGCCTCCGCGCTCCTCT
>JAISTY010000167.1 GCA_031272375.1 Opitutaceae bacterium
GGGGGGGGGGTGGGGGGGCGGGGCCCGGGGGGGGGCGGGGGGGGTGGGGGGGGGGGGGGGGGGGGGCGGCGTTCTGCCAGGCGGCGAGCCAGAGCGAGGCGAGCATCCGCCCGCCGCGCAGCAGCTGTTCCCCGATGAAGTCCTCGCCGCGTTTTGTCGGCGTGGCGTCAATGGCGAGGTCGTTGGAGCGCACGAGGCGGTAGAGCGGCTCGACGCGGCGGTTTTGCTCCCCGATCCAGGACAGGATGGCGGAGTGAAGGGGCGGCGTTCCGCCGGGGGCGGAGGCGACGGGCGGCGGCAGCTTTTCCGGCGGGCGCGCGGCGGCGCGGAGTTTTCCGGTGTCGAACGAGGCGCGGGCAAAGACGCCGCCGTCAATCCAAGCGTGGATTTTGCGGGAGGTGGTGTAGCGGTTCGGGTTGGGGCCGCTCCAGCCGTTGTGGTGCTTGGTCGTGTGGAGGGGCTGGGTGGCATCGCCGACGTAATGTCCCATGACGCCCATGAGGTAGGCGGCGGCGGCGCGGGCGGCGGCCAACTCCTCATCAGGGGCGCGATCCCGCGCGAGGGTTTTCAGGCGCGAGAAAACAGCCTCGATGCGCCCGTAGTTCTCGATGATGGCCCAGGGCAGCAGGCCGCAGAGGTCGCGGACGCCGTCGCGGTTTTTCTCCGGCGCGACGGGCGGGAAGCGCGCGGGGTCGGCGCGGCGCGCCTTGTCGTAGCGGGCGATGAAGACGTAGCGGAAGGGCGTGAGCGTCGCGAGCGGGAGGCCGGCGTCGGCGGGATCCTCGGCGTCAATGTAGTGCTCGGGCTTGTTGCAATTGTGGAGGGCGTTCTCGGCGCTGTTGCGCCAGCGGTCCGGCTCGCCGGAGAGGAAGGCGATCCGCTCGGCGACGGCGGGGTCGCGGACAAAGGAGGGGAAGTCCGGCGGGAGGGCGGCGAGGGCGATCTGGTTGACGGCGCGGTGCCCCTCGTAATCCCAGGCAACGGCGGCTTGCGGAACAAAGGGAAGCGCGAGGGCGAGAAAGGGGCGGAGTTCTTTACGCATTCCTTGAAGAAAACGCGTTCCGGCGGGCGGCTGAAAGGCTGAAAACGCCGCCGGGCAAAATCTCCTTCCCCCGGCCGCGCGGCTCGTGTCCCTTTGCGTGTCCCGCCGGTTCCGCCGGCGGCGCCTTTTTTCCCGTTCCTCCGCCATGACCGTTCTCCAACGCCGCCTTCTCATAACCATCGCGCCCGTCGCGGGCGCCGCCGTCATGATCGTCGAAATCATCGGGGCGAAGCTGCTGGCCCCCTACGTCGGCACGTCGCACTTCGTATGGACCGCGCAAATCGCGGTGACGATGCTGGCGCTCGCCGCCGGCTACGCCATCGGCGGACGGCTCGCCGACCGCGCGGGGACGCCCGCCGCGCCGCTCCGCCCCGCCCTGCTGGGCGCGGCGCTGACGCTCGTCGCCGGCACGCTCGCCTGCGAACCCGTCACCCTCGCCTGTCTGCGCCTTGATTTGCGCGCCGGCTCCTTTCTCGCGTCGAGCGCGCTGTTTTTCCTGCCCCTGTGCCTGCTGGCGACGGTTCCGCCCGTGCTGGTTCGCACGCTTGCCGGCGGGCTTGGGAACCTCGGGCGCACCGTCGGCGGGTTGTCGGCCGTCAGCACCGTTGGCAGTGTGATCGGCACGCTTTCCGCGGGCTGGCTGCTCATCCCGCATTTCGGCAACACCGGCATCCTGCTCGCGACGGCGGGGGTTCTCGCGCTCGCGGCGCTCGCGTGCCCGCCGTCCCTCCGCGCGAAGGACGCCGCGCCGGTCGCCGCCGCCCTTCTGCTCGGCGCGGGTCTCGCCGTCCTCGCGCTGCGCCGCGAGACGCTCCGGCTGCCGACGGACCGTTTCACGGAGCTGCACCGCTCCAACTCCAACTTCGGGCAGCTCCAGGTGCTCGACGACGCGCGGACCGGCCTCCGCTATTACCTCAACGATCTTCTCATCCAGAACATCACCCATCCCGCCAGCGGCCGATCGGCGGCGGAGTTCACGCACATGCTCCACGGCCTCGCCCGCGCCTACACGCCGGAAATCCGCGAGGCGCTCTGCATCGGCATGGGCGTCGGCATCGTCCCCATGCAACTCGCCCGCGAGGGCGCCGCCGTTGACGTCGTCGAGATCAACCCCGCCATCGTGCCCGTCGCGGAGAAGTGGTTCGGTTTCGAGCGCGGGCGGATGCGGGCGCTGGTCCTCAACGACGGGCGGCCGCACCTCGCCGCCGGGAGTTCCCTCTACGACACCATCCTGCTCGACGCCTTTCTCGGCGAGGCCTCGCCCTCGCACCTCATGACCCGCGAGGCCTTCGCCGCGATGAAACGCCGCCTCCGCGAAAACGGCACCCTTGTCATCAACGCCTTCGGCACCCTCCGCGAGGGCGACAACTTCTTCTCCGCCTCCCTCGAAAAAACCCTCGCGTCGGTTTTCGCGACCGTCCGCCTCCACGCCACCGGCGACGGCAACAGCTACTACGTCGCGACCGACCGCCCCGACGCCCGCCCGCTGCGCCCCCTCGACCTCTCGCAAATCCCGCCGCCGCTCCGCCGCGGCGCGGAGGCCAAGTTCAACAACACCGTCACGCTCGCCAACGCCCCCGGCGCGCTCGTCCTCACCGACGACTACAATCCGGTTGAGCACCGCGACGCGCGCAACCGCGAGCGGCTGCGCCGGCAGCTCGCGCTCAACACGCTCCAATGAGCGCGGCGACGCGCGGCGCGACGCTCATTCCAGCGACAGCCGGACCGCCACGGGAAAGTGGTCGCTCGCGAAACCCCCGCCGGGGCGCTCCGTCAGGACGGCGGCCTTCGCCACCGAGAGCGCGGCGCCCTTCGCGGGCTTCGCCAAAATCCAGTCAATCCTCACGGGGGCCGCGCCGGTTTTCGGGGCCTTGAGACCGTAGCCGTTGAAGCTGCCGCACTCCGCGTTCTCCCGCGCGGCGGCGAGCGTCCACGTGTCGAGAAATCCGGCGTCGCGCAGGGTGTCGTAAGGAGGGACGCCCGGTTCCGAGGGGGCGTTGAAATCGCCGGCAAGGATGACGGAAACGTCCCCGGCCTTGCCGAGGCGTTCGGCGACGACCCTCGCGGCGTGGACGCGGGCGTCGTCGGAGACATGGCTGAAATGCGTGCTGGCGAAGCACAGCTCGCGTCCGGTGACCTTGTCGCGGAGGCGCGCCCAGGTGACCATGCGCGGGTAGCGGGCGCCCCATTCGGGGGTCTTCGAGCCGGGGACGTCCGGCGTTTCGGAGAGCCAGAAATGTCCCGAGCCGAGCGCCTCGAAGCGGCGTGTCTTGTAAAACACCGGCACGGCCTCGCCCAACCCGCCGCCCTCGCGCCCGGCTGCGACGCAGGCGTATTCCGGCAGCTCTTTCGACAGGAACCTGACCTGCTCCGGCAGCGCCTCCTGGAAACCGATCAGATCGGGATAATGCCTTCGCGCGATTTCGACGACGCCCCCGCGGCGCGCCTTCCAGTCGCGCGTCCCCGTGTCCTTCGGCGTTTTCAGGCGGATGTTGAAGGACATCACGAGCAGGGAGTCCCGCGGCGGCGCCGCCGGCACGGGCGGACAAGCCGCCGTCAGGAACTTCGCGCGGGCGACGAGCGCCGGTCGCGTTTCGAGGAAGGCCATGACTTCCGCGCGCGCCTCGCGGATGCTTTCGAGCGTCGCGGGGTTTTTGAGCATTTCCGCGGCGATCAGGCGGCCCATCAGCCGCCCCGCCTGAGTGTCGGTCGGATAATGCACGCCGCCGAGGACGCGCGCCCACATCGTCTCGGCGACGCGCGCCTCGAAGAAGGGCCGGTATTCCGGAAGTATCTCGCCCCAGACGGCGGCGAAGGCGGCGCCGGCGCAGGAGTGGCCGCTCGGGTAGGAGCTGCCGATGGGCAGTTCAACGCACGGCTCCACGCCCAGCCCGCGCTGCCAGGGGCGGACGCGGTTCCAGAGCCGTTTG
>JAISTY010000081.1 GCA_031272375.1 Opitutaceae bacterium
TTTGCGTGAGTGTCCAAACATCCCCAACACCCCAAAATCCGCGCCCAAATCCCCTGGAAACGAGCCGCCCAGAAGGTAAACGGGCCCAATTCCCCAGCTCGCCTACAGACAGCCACACCTCCGCCCCGAAAACATCACTGCCATTCCATTTTTTGCCTGTCCCTAACATAGGCCCTTTGTGTAATAGAATTAACCTGTCCCTAATCTGGGGCTTAAAAAAGGGCGCAAAAAAGCCGCCGTTGGGGGACGGCGGCTTGTCAGTGTCAGTGCTTTGAGAGTTCTTTGATTAGAAAAAGGTTCCCTATGACGGGAATTTTGGAGAGAGGAGAGGCCCCCTTTTCCGTGGTCGTCCCCCTCATTGCTTCACCGGATAGGAAGGAATGACTTTCCCGGCATTCGGAACCTGGCGGATGTTTGTGATGGTCGCCGGATAGCCTTTCACAGTGACATCGTATTGCGTGTAGAGACCAAAGGGCCAACCGGTCTCCACGACGGTGTATTGCGGGTCAACCAGCCGGTCGCATTTGCCCTTGGCAAGCGCGTCGGCGAGCGCCCCGGACTTGGCTTTCTGCACGTTGCCCACACCGAAGGGCAGACCACCGTCAACGTAGGTGTCCGGCGCATCCAGCGTGAAGATGACCAACAGCTTCTTCACCGAGGCCGTTCCCGTGACGGGATTGGCGAAATCAATGGAGAGGTCCGTTTCAATCTCCGGCTGGGCGGAGACGATGGCGATGGGGGTTGTCTGGGCGCTTTTCGTGATGCTCATGCATCCCGTTGCGAGGAGCAGGGCGGCGCCGCCGGCGAGAAGCGCGGTGACGCGGAGTGATGTGGCGAGTTTGGAACTCATGTTGTGTGGGTGTTGGTGGTTTTGCCCGGTGTTGGGTGAAATCCCGCCCGCGCGCCGGAGCGCCGCACGGACGGAACGGAACGGGGTTTTCCAAAAACACCTGAAAACATCAAGGTATTTATTTCGCGGCGGCTCCGGTTAAGCTGGCTCATGCCCGCAAGCCACCAGAACCTCCGCCGCCTCGTGCGCGCCCTCCGCGCCGCCAGAGGCTGGACGCAGGAGCGGCTGGCCGAGAAGGCGGGCGTGGATTACAAATACTACCAGCTCTTCGAATGCGCGCGGACGCCGGAGCCGTCGCTGCGGTTCATCGGGCGCGTCGCCGCCGCGCTGGGCGTGAAGCCGTGGGTGCTGTTGTGCGACGATCCCGCGCTGGTTCTGGAACGGACGGGTATCGCGCCGGACAAGCTGCCGCCGAAGTCGCGGGTCGGACGCCCCCGCAAGGACGGACGCCCGCCGCGCAAGCGCCGCAAACCAAGTGCGTGACACGCGGAAAGCCGCCCTCGGCGGGGTAATCCCCGCGGGCGATTCCGCAATTCCGGCAGGCAATACAGGCAGGCAGCCCGAAAAGGCCTTTGACGCCGGATGTCCGCGCGGACGTTGTGGCGGCATGAGAAAAATCCTCACGCGATCGGGGTTGTTGCTGGCGGGCTTGCTGGGCGCGGCGGCTTGTCCGGGGCAGGAGGTCATCATCGGCGAGCCGACCCTGTTGCAAGGGAGCGACGCGGCGGACACGCCGGCGGCCTTCAAGCGAAAGCCGCGCATGAGGCTGCCGGAGGAGTTGATGGGAACCCAAAGCCCGCACTACGCGGTCGTGCTGCTCTTCGTGGACGAAAAAGGGAAGCCGCGCTCCTATTCGCGCGCGGGAACCAGTGCGGAGCTGGGCGCCAGGGCGATGCTGCTTCTCAAGGAACTTCCCTTCACGCCGGCGAAACGGGACGGGGCGCCGGTGGCGGCCTGGACCATGATCTCCGTCGTGGTGAATCCGGTCGCCGCAAAGAATGCCCAGACGGTTGACGCCCGCCTGCTGGAGGCCGTCGCGCCGCTGGTGGACGAGGCTGTTTTCAAAAACCTCTCCGCGAAGGAACGGACAATATGGGCGCGCCTGGAAATTGACGCGGAGGGCAGGGTGACCGCGTTCAGGGCAAAGGGCGCGGCGGACATCGGCGAGGCAGTGAAACGCTGGCGGTTCGCGCCCGCGCTGGCCGACGGCAAACCCGTCGCCAGCAAAGAACGGGTTCCGGTGAAACTGATGGCGCGCCCGGAAGGGACGCCGACGCTGGTCCGGCAGCCGTTCATCAAGTATCCCGCCGCCATGTCGCAATCGGGCCTGACGGGGCGCGTGGAGGTCGCCTTCACGGTGAACAGAAACGGCGACGTTGAGAACCCGCGCATCGTGCGGGCGAACAATCCCGGCTTCGAGAAGGCCGCGCTGGAGGCGGTGCTGTCGGCGAAATACAAGCCCGCGACAAGGGACGGAAAACCGGTGAGCCAGGAGGTGCGGCAGACGGTGGATTTTCAAATGCCCGGCACTCCGTCGGCCTCGTCCGGACTGGAGGTGGAGGTCTCCAAAAAGGACATGGAGGAAATGCCGGAGAACCTGCGCTTCGACAAGGCGCCGGAGGCCCGCGGCAGCGTCAGACCGGTGTATCCCCGCCGCCTGCTGGAGGAGGGGACGGGGGGCAAGGCGGTCGTGAGCCTGTTCCTCGACAAAAAAGGAAACGTCTCCTTCGCGCGGCTGGTGGAGGCCAGCCACCCGGAGTTCGGCGCGAGCCTGCTGGCGGCGGCGGGGCACTTCGAGTTCACCCCCGCACGGCGCGAAAGGAAACCGGTGGAGACGGTGCTGCGCTACGAGCACGTCTTCAACCCGAAGGACTGCCCGCGCGAGGACGCCGCCCTGCTGTCGCTCGAACGGAAAAAGCCGGGGAAAATCATCCCGGCGAACAAACTGGACGCGCCCCTCAAACCGCTGTCGCGCCGCGAGGCGAAATTTCCCGTCAGCCTCGGCCCGGAGGTGAAAAGCGGGCGCGCGGTGGTGGAGTTTCTGATTGATGAGGACGGCACGGCGCGGCTGCCGAGAATCATCGAGGCGACGGACGAGGCCTTCGGCCACGCGGCGGCGCAGGCGGTCTCGTATTGGAAATTCGAGGCGCCCAAGGCCGGCGGAAAAACGGTTGTCACGCGGGTGCGCGTGCCGGTGGCGTTCGCGCGGAAGGATGGGTGAGCGCCCGCGGCAATTGCCAATTGCCACGCCGCCCGCCCCCGCTTTGCTGCGCCCACGTTTTCCAAAACGTCCGCCATGCCCGACGCCGCCCTCAAACCGATCCGCGAACAAATTGACCAGCTCGACCGGCAGCTTGTCGAAACCCTCAACCGCCGCCTCGCCTGCGCCGCCGAAATCGGACGCCTCAAACGCGGCCTCGGCGGCTCCATCTACGTCCCGGAACGCGAGGACGCCGTCCTCCGCAAAGTCGCCGCCCTCAACAAAGGCCCCATCAAAAACGCCGCGCTCCAGGCCATCTACCGCGAAATCATGTCCGCGGCCATCGCCCTCGAAAAACCCCTCCTCGTCGCCTACCTCGGCCCCCAGGCCACCAACACCCACGCCGCCGCCCTCCGCAAATTCGGCGCCTCCGTTGACTACCACCCCATCCCCACCATCGCCGACATCTTCACCACCCTCGAAAAAGGCGAGGCCGACT
>JAISTY010000027.1 GCA_031272375.1 Opitutaceae bacterium
GCAGTCCCTCGACTGGCACCTGTTGCAATACAAGGAGCACGAGGGGATCCGGCTGCTGCTGCGCGACCTCAACCGGCTCTACGAAAGCGAGCCGGCGCTCGGACGCAACGACCTCAACCCGGAGGCCTTCCTCTGGATCAACGCGCACGACGCGGACAACAGCGTGCTCACCTACATCCGGCGCGATCCGGCGACGGGCGCGCAGCTCGTTGTCGCGGGCAACTACACGCCGGTCGCGCGGGGCGGCTACCGCGTCGGCGTGCCCGCGCCCGGCTTCTACCGCGAGCGGATCAACACCAACAGCCGCTACTACGGCGGCACCGGCGAGGGCAACGACGGCGGGCGCGCGTCGGAGCCGGTCCCCGCGAACGGCTTCGCGCAGAGCCTCCTCCTCAACCTGCCGCCGCGCAGCACCACGATTTTCAAGCGGGAGGACGCCGTGTGACCGCGCCGGTGCTGGAGGCCCGCGGGGTTTCCGTCAGGCGCGGGGAAAGGGAGGTCGTCCGCGGGGTCTCGCTGTCCGTCGCGGGCGGCGAGGTCGCCGGTCTCATCGGGCCGAACGGCTCCGGGAAAAGCACGCTGCTGTCGGCGCTGGCCGGCCTGCGGCGGCTGGCCGGCGGGGAGGTTTTGCTGGAGGGGCGCGGCGTCGGCGGGATGCCGGTGGCGGAACGCGCGCGGCGTCTGGCCTACCTGCCGCAAAACCCGGAGTGCCACTGGCCGCTGGACACCGCCCAGGTGGTCGCCCTCGGCCGGCTGCCCCACCGATCGGGCTGGGGCGACGGCTACACGCCGCGCGACGACGCCGTTGTCCAAAACGCGATGCGCCAGCTGGAGGTGGCGTCGCTGGCGGCGCGTCCGGTGAACCGGCTTTCGGGCGGGGAGCGGATGCGCGTGATGCTGGCGCGGGCCTTCGCCGTCGAGCCGGCGGTGTTGCTGGCGGACGAGCCGGTGGACGGTCTGGACCCCTACCACCAGTTGCACGTGATGGAGCTGCTGCGGGAGCGCGCGGCCGCGGGCTGCGCCGTGCTCGTGGTCCTGCACGAACTCGCGCTCGCGGGGCGGTTTTGCGACCGGCTGCTGCTGCTGCGCGACGGACGGATCCTCGCGGACGGCGCGCCGGACGCGGTGCTGACGGAGGGGTTGTGCGCGCGCGCCTACGGGGTGGAAACGGCGGCGTTGGAACGCGACGGCGCCCGCGCGCTGGTTCCGTGGCGGCGGTTGTGAAATCCTCGAAATCCTCAAAACAGGTTCGCCGCGCCGCGCGGGTTCCGTTCAAAAGTTTCACGTCTTAAATTTTCCACCGCTCCCATGCTCCTCGAACGCTTCCCAACCGCCACCCGACGCCCCGGCAACGACCACGAGGCCGTCCAAATCCCCGCCGCCGACCTTCCCGCCTTGCTCGCCTGCTGCCGCGACAGCCTCGGTTTCGACCTGTTGAGCGATGTCACGGCCATTGACAACGGCGTCGCCGCCACCCCGCGCTTCACGGTTGTCTGGCACCTTCTCAACACCGGAACCGGCCAACGCCTTCGCGTCGCCTCCGATTGCCCTGACAACGCCCACCCCGCCATGCCGACGGCCACGGCCCTCTGGCCCGCCGCCAATTGTCACGAACGCGAGATCTACGACCTCTTCGGCATCACCTTCACCGGGCACCCCGATCTCCGCCGCATCCTCATGTGGGACGGTTATCCTTACCACCCGCTCCGCAAGGACTTCCCGCTTGCCGGCCTGCCCGCCGACCTTCCCGACCCCGAAGTCGCCGAAATCACCGGCGCGCGGGTTCGCCCCGCCGACATGGTGGGCGGCCCGTTTGTGGCGACACCCGGCACCGGCAACACCGTCGAAGCCGAACCCCGTTCCAAACAACAAGGGGCGTGAGCGGCGCGCGGTTTTCATTAACCACTAATGAATACTAATCTGCCGCTAATTCAGAATCTCCCACACGAAGTTTTTTAACGCAAAGACGCGAGGACGCAAAGATTGGACTGCAAGTTATTTATTTTCTTTGAGTTCTGTGCGTTCTCTATGGTTAATCCGGTTTGGATTAGTGTTTGATTAGTGCCTATTAGTGGTTAACTATCACACAGTTCCATCTGTGAGATCCGTGAAATCCTGCAATCTGTGGTTGGTTTTGGAAGGTCGGTTTTGGAACCGGAAAGGAGACGGGAAGGGGCTTACGGGTTTTTCAGGGCGCGCAGGAGTTCCCTTGAAAAGTAGGCGGCGCTGTCGGGGAAGGACGGGGCGGGGACGAGTCTTTTGGCGGACGACTCGGCTATTTGGAGAAACTGCCCCGTCCTTTGCGAGTAAGGGGTTGTGCTGTTCGCCTCGAAATTCCGCCAGGTGGAGGAGGTTTGCGGCTTTTCGGAGCCGTCCGGTTTGATGGTTGCGGAAGGTATTAGATACGAGTCCGTTGACGGCTTGTGTATGACTTTTATGTCGTCCGGAAAGTGGCTCAATTCCAGCATCGCGCCGATGGCGCCGTCCTTCGCGAGAACGAGCCGCAGGACAAGATGGTTGGCCATCACGCGGAACTTTTCGCCGTCTTTTCGCGTGAACAAGTTGCCGTCGGCGTCATACCACTTGTCCAACGCATGCGGAACATTCTGTTGAAAATCAATGATTTCGATAAACACATCCGTCTTTGTTTCGCGTCCGATGCTTTCGTAATCAATGAAGTTTTTCCCGCGCGTCACGATGTTCAGCGAGTTGCGGTCGCGCACGGTGAAGCCAGCTTTGAGGAGCGTGCGTTCCAGCGTCGAATAGAGCGATTTCTGGTTTCGGAGCACTTCGGAATAGGCGCGGGACGTCGTGGCCTCGCTGAAGGTTTCCCCTATCCCAATGCCACCGGCAAGCGCCCCCGAATGGCCGTGTAATCCGCGTCCGCCTCCAATGCCCTGCCCCCATGAGGTTTGGTCCGTTTGCGTCCGCCATTTCTCGCGGACGCTGTCGGGCGAGAGGATGGTTTCGGAGCCGGTGAGACTTCCGCTGGTTTCGGGGACGCGCAAGAGGATGGCGGGGCGTGGGTTTTGCGCGAGCAATTGGCGCAGGGCGTCCGTGACGGTGATTTCCGCCGGAGGCGTTTGGACGTGGCCGTTGACAGTGGCGCAGCCGTTCAGGAGCAGCGTGACGGGCAACAGCAGAACGGCGGCGAGGGCGGCGGATCGGGTGGCGGTTTTTGGTTTCATGGTGGAGGGAAATTACGCGGAGGGGGAGGCGGCTGTTTGGGGAGCGGGCGGGCGGGGCGACAAGTTGCCCCGTCGAAAGCGGCGACAAGTTGCCGCAGTCCATAAGGCCGCGGGGTTATTTACGCAACTCACGTAAGTTAAGCGACTTTGGGGGGGCGCCGGCGCGAGGGGTTGTTGAGCGGCGGTTTGTTGCGAACGGAAAGCGTGAGGACGGGTGCGCATGGCTGCGGATTGCGGCGCGGCGGAATTTTGTCCCCAACCCCTCCGTCAACCTTGGATTTCGCGGTCGGGGCGAATAGCCACTTGACGCGGGCGGGGTTTGGAACAGGGTGCGCGACCTTCGTTTGCCTGGTGGTGTAATGGCAGCACAGATGACTTTGACTCATCTAGTCATGGTTCGAATCCATGCCGGGCAGCCAATTGGGAGCGGCGGCGGTTTGTCGCGTTGTTTCCGGGCAGGACGGCGTCACACGGAGGCGCCGTTGGGGACGATGGTGCCTTTGGGGACGACGAGGACGCCGTCGCGGATGATGATGCCGTGGGCGTGGGCGCCGTCGGGTTTGCCTTCCGGGTTGAGGGTGACGTTGTCGCCGATGCGGGCGTTTTTGTCTATGATGGCGCGGGTGATGCGGCAATTGGCGCCGATGCCGAGGCCTGGGACGCCGCGTTTGCCGGTGGCGGCCTGCTGTTCGGGGGTTTCGTAGAAGTCGGCGCCCATCATGACGACCTCGTTGAGGTGGCTGCCGTCGCCGATGAAGGAGCGGATGCCGATGACGCTTTTGGTGATGGAGCAGTTGCGGGCGATGCAGCCGTCGCCGATGACGACGTGGTTGATGGAGCAGTTGTTGAGTTTGGAGGCGGGGAGGTAGCGGTCCTTGGTGTAGATGGGGGCGGCGGGGTCGAAGAAGTTGAAGGGGGGCAGCTCGTCGGTGATGGCGAGGTTGGTCTCGAAGAAGGCGCGGACGGTGCCGATGTCCTCCCAGTAGCCCTCGAAGATGTGGGCGTGGAGTTTGCGTTTTCCGAGGAGGGAGGGGATGACCTCCTTGCCGAAGTCGGTCATGGAGTTGTCGAGGGCGTCGGCGAGGGCCTTGCGGCTGAAGACGTAGATGCCCATCGAGGCGAGGCATTGTTTTTCGGCGGGTTTGCGGCGGAGGCGGGCCTCGATCGCGGGGCTGATGGCGAGGCTTTCGATGACGGCGGGGTCCTTGGGTTTTTCGACGAACTCCTGGATGGCGAGGTCGTCGTTGACGCGCATGAGGCCGAGGCCCTCGACTTTGGAGGCGGGGAAGGGGATGGCGGAGAGGGTGACGTCGGCGCCGGACTTGATGTGGGCGTTGAGGATTTCGCGGAAGTCCATGCGGTAGAGTTGGTCGCCGGAGAGGATGAGGACGTATTCGTGTTCGGAGGCGCGGAAGTGCTGGATGTTTTTGCGGACGGCGTCGGCGGTGCCCTGATACCAGTCCACGGATTTCTCGGTTTGCTCGGCGGAGAGGATGTCAACGAAGCCGCGGCTGAACTGGTCGAAGTGGTAGGCGACCTGGATGTGGCGGTGGAGGGAGGCGGTGTGGAACTGGGTGAGGAGGAAGATGCGGTTGATGCCGGAGTTGATGCAGTTGGAGATGGGGATGTCCACGAGGCGGTATTTCCCGGCGAGGGGGACGGCGGGTTTGCAGCGTTCCTTGGTGAGGGGGTAGAGGCGCGTGCCGCGGCCTCCGCCCATGATGACGGCGAGGACTTTTTTGGAGGGATTCATGAGTGGGAAGGGAGGTTGTTTTTGGGAGGGAAACGGCGCGCGGGGGGCGCGCCGCGGTAGGGAAACGCGGGGAGGTTTTGCGGCGCGGGGGTTTGCCGCGAGGAAAAAAACGCGGGGGCGGCTCCGGGGGCGCGGGGCGGTTCAGAGTTCCTCGACGGTGGCGGTGGCGGGGCGTCCGTTGATGGTGAGGGAGAGGGTGAGGGATTTGCCGGCGGCGAGGGGCGCGGCGGGTTGCGCGGCGGCGGGTTGTCGCGGGGCGGCGGGCGGCGCGGGCGGGTTGTAGAGTTCCTTTATCTGCTGGGGGAACATGGCGTAGATGACGCAGTGTTCGTCGTCGGACGGCAGCTTGTTGGCGGCGAGTTCGTCGCGGAGGGTTTGCATGCGGGGTTTGAGGAGGTCGGCGGGGCGGCAGGTTATCGGGTCCTTGCCGGTTTTTTGGGCGGCGAGTTTCTGGATTTCGGGGTCAACGGGGGCGGGGGTTTTGCCGAAGTAGCCGAGGGCGATGTTCATGGCGCCGGGGATGAAGTTTTTCCAGCGTCCG
>JAISTY010000096.1 GCA_031272375.1 Opitutaceae bacterium
GGCGTGCCAGACGCCGCTGCCCACGGTGCCGCCGCCGACCATGCCGATGTTCACCTGCTGCATAATGGCGGCGGAGGCGGGGGGAATTGCCCCGCCCGCCAATTCTTTTTTGGGGCGGCGCGCGCCCTCACGCCCCGCCGCGGGCGCAACCCGTCCGCTCACGGTGAAAGGCCTCGCAAAGCGCGTGGATTTCCTTGGGCGAGGTCATGTCGAGCGCGCGTCCGGCGAGGGCGCGGGCGTCGGCGAGCCGCATGGCCTGCACGGTGAACCTGGCGGCGGGAATCAGGCTTGGCGCCATGCTGATCTCGTCCACGCCGAGGCCGAACAGCAGGGGGACGTAAAGGGGATCGCCGCCCATTTCCCCGCAGACGCACACCGGGAGCTTCCTCGCGTGCGCCTCGGTGATCACGCGCTTCAAAAGGCGCAGGACGGCGGGGTGCGCCGGCTCGTAAAGGTGGGCGACGCGGTTGTTCAGGCGGTCAATGGCGAGCGTGTATTGGATGAGGTCGTTGGTGCCGATGCTGAAGAAATCGCAGGTCTCGGCGAGGATGTCGGCCGTCATCGCCGCGCTCGGAACCTCGATCATGCTGCCGACCTTGAGGGCTTCGTCGAACGGGATCCCGGCGGCGCGAAGCTCCCTCTTGCATTCGTCGAGGCACCTGTTCGCGCGCGCCAGCTCGTCCGCGCCGCTGATCATCGGATACATGACGTGGACGTTCCCGGCGGCGCTGGCGCGGAGGATCGCGCGGAGCTGCGTCTTGAAAATGTCAACGTGTTCGAGGCAGAAGCGGATGGCGCGGGCGCCGAGGAACGGGTTCTCCTCCCTCGGGAAAAGGTGCGCGCCGCCCGCGATGGGCTTGTCGCCGCCGAGATCCAGCGTGCGGATGACGACGGGCGCGGGCGCCAGCTCGCGGGCCACGTGGCTGTAGGCCGCGAACTGCTCCTCCTCCGTCGGCAGCCCCGGCCCGCCGAGGTAAAGGAACTCGCTGCGGAAAAGCCCGACGCCATCCGCGCGGTATTCGCGGACGGCGCCGGCGTCGGCGGCCTTCTCGATGTTGGCGCGCAGGGTCATGGGCACGCCGTCGAGGGTGACGGACGGGCGCTCGTTGGCCTCGCGCAGGCGTTCCTCGAAACCCTCGTGCCGGGCGCGGATGGCGCCGTAGCGCCGCAGCGTCGCCGCCTCCGGGTTCAAAATCACAACGCCCTCGTAGCCGTCAACGAGCACGCTGTCGCCGTCGCGGACGCGCCCGGTGAAGTCGCCGAGGCCGACGACGGCGGGGACCTTCAGCGAGCGGGCGACGATGACGGCGTGGCTGGTTTTGCTGCCCGCGTCGGTGGCGAAGCCGAGGATGCCGGAGCGTTCCAGCCCCGCGGCGGCGGAGGGGGTGATGTCGTTGGCGACGACGACGCGTCCGCCCGCCTGCTCGCCGAGCGTGCGGATTTGCCGTCCGAGGAGGTTTTGCAGGACGCGCTGCGTGACGTCGCGGATGTCCCCGGCGCGCTCGCGCAGGTATTCGTCGTCAATGTTCGCGAAGGCCTTGATGTAGCGCTGGGCGACGCGGTTGAAGCAGGCGGCGATGTTGAGGCCGCCCGCCTCGAACTCGCGGATGGTTTCGCCGATGAGGGCGGGGTCCTCGATGACGAGGAGGTGGGCGTCGAAGATGCGCGCCTCGTCGGCGGAGACGTTTTGCACCTGCGTCATGAGTTCCTGGAGCTGGCGGCGCGTCACCAGCAGGGCCTGCTCGAAGCGTTCCACCTCGCGGGCGCGCTCCGTGGGTTCGACCGTGTGGGAGGGCACCTCGATGTCGCCCTGGATGTGGCGGAGAACCGGTCCGTGCGCGATGCCTTGCGAGGCGGAGACACCTCGCAGGACGGTTTCTGTTTTGCCCGGATTGGCTGGCATTTGCGTGGGGAGTTTACGGAAGAACCGAAGGCGCGCAAACCGGAGGCTCGGAAATTTCCAACTTGCGCGGCGGAAGGGAACAAGGTCGCCGGCGTCCCGGTCAACCCAAACATCCGCGGGTTGCGCAACCGCGCCGCCGCCGCGTCCGGTGTTGCCGTTGACTTGGAGGGGCGCGCGGGTTGCTTTCCGCGCCATGTCCGCTCCCAAACGCCTCGCCGCCCTGCTTCCCGCGTTCCTCGCAATCCTCGCGACGCTCCCGTCCGCCGCCCCCGCCGGCCTTTTGCGTTATTATTTCCCGCCGGAGAAAACGGCGCCGCGCGTGGTCGAGGCCGATGTCTGCGTCTATGGCGCCAACTCCGGCGGCATCGCCGCGGCCGTCGCCGCCGCCCGCGCCGGACAAGCCGCCGTCATTGTCAACCCCGCCCTCCATCTCGGCGGCCTGACCTCCGGCGGCCTCGGTCACACCGACACCGGCGACAAGCGCGGCATCGGCGGCATTTCCCGAGAGTTTTACCAGCGCGTCGGCAGGCATTACGGTTCCGGCGCGATGGTCATGAACTTCGAGCCGCACGTCGCCGAGGCGGTCTATAAGGAGCTTGTCGCCGCCGCGAAGATTCCCGTTTTCCACCGCGAGTTCCTCGCGTCGGTGGAGAAGAGCGGCGCGCGCCTTGTCTCGCTCACGACCGAGGGCGGCCTGACCGTCCGCGCGAAAATGTTCATAGACGCCTCCTACGAGGGCGACCTCATGGCGAAGGCGGGCGTTTCCTTCCATGTCGGGCGCGAGGGCAACGGCGTTTATGGCGAGACCCTCAACGGCGCCTACGTCAGCAAAGGGCACCAGTTTCTTTATCCGGTGGATCCTTACGTTGTCGCGGGCGACCCGAAAAGCGGCCTGCTGCCCGGCATTGAGGACGGCCAGCCCGTCCCCGGCGCGGGCGACCACCGCGTCCAGGCCTACAACTTCCGCGTGTGCATGACCGACACCGCCGCCAACCGCGTCCCCTTCCAAAAGCCCGCCGGCTACAACCGCGCCGATTACGAGCTGCTCGCGCGCTACCTCGCCGCCGGCTGGGACGACGTTTTCTACAAGTTCGACCGCGTCCCCAACGGCAAGACCGACACCAACAACCACGGCGCCGTCTCGACGGATTTCATTGGCGCCAACTATGGCTGGCCGGAGGGGAGCTACGCCGAGCGCGAGAAGCTGTTCCAGGCGCATGTCACCTGGCAGCGGGGGCTGTTCTGGTTTCTTGCCAACGACCCCGCCGTGCCCGCGCACATCCGCGCCGCGATGGCCGTCTGGGGGCTTGCGAAGGACGAGTTTGCCGACACGGAAAACTGGCCCCGCCAGCTCTACGTCCGCGAGTCCCGCCGCATGGTCAGCGACTACGTCATGACCGAGCACGACTGCCGCTGGCACCGGACCGCCCCCGACAGCGTCGGTCTCGCCTCCTACGGCATGGACTCCCACAACTGCCGCCGTTTCGTCCGCGACGGGCGCGTTCTCAACGAGGGCAACGTGCAGGTGGGCTGCGCCGGCGCCTATCCGGTTTCCTACCGCTCCATCGTCCCGAAAAAGTCCGAGTGCGAAAACCTCCTTGTCCCCGTGTGCCTTGCCGCGAGCCACATTGCCTACGGCTCGATCCGCATGGAGCCGGTTTTCATGATTCTCGGCGAGTCGTCCGGCATCGCCGCGGATCTTGCCATCCGCGGCAAGCTGCCGTTGCAGGACGTCCCCTACGCGGAACTCCGCGCCGCCCTGCTGAAAGCCGGCCAGGTGCTCGACACCCCCGCCAAAAAATAAGGCCGCGCGGGCTTCCTTTGAACGGCCGCCCGTCAGAGCTTTTCGATTTTGTAAAAGTGTTCGAGGCGCACGGGGCCGAGGAGGCCGGAGGGGACGAGCGGATCGGCGGCGTCGTAATGTTTCCAGATCGCGAAACTGTGGCGTCCGGCGGGGGCCGTCCGGCCGGGTTTGCCGAGCCACTCGGGGTATTTCAGGAGGCGTCCGTCGGTGAATTTGCTGACGCCTTTGCGCTGGTAATTGAGTTCGGGCGCGGGGACGCGTTCGTCGCCGATGAGCCGGTTGATCCAGCGGTTGGCGACGCGGATTTCCAGGGTGTTTTTCCCCGCGCGGAGGAGTTTTGTGATGTCGAGGCGGCAGGGTTCGCGCCAGACGACGCCGGCTTCGCGTCCGTTGACGAACACGCGGGCGATGTCGGCAACTTGTCCGAGGTCGAGGACGGCAACTTGTCCGGGCGCGGGCGGGGCGGCGTCGAAGGTGTTTTTGTAAAGGGCCGTGCCGGAATAGTGGCGGACGCCGTCGTCGGGGTGGTCGGGCCAGGAGATGAGTTTCGGGAAAACGAGTTCGGCGGCGGGCGCGCCGCGTCCGTCGGGGAAGGTGACTTTCCAAGGTGTTGCGATGGGTTGCGCGGCGGGGAGCGGCGGCGGCTTGTCGGCGGCGGCGGCGCGGGTGCCGTCGGAGTAAAAAACGGTTGACGGCGGCTTGTCGCAGAGGAGGCCGTCGGCGGTTTGGGAGGCGGCGGCGGAGAGCGGTTCCGTGGAGGTTGCCCAGCGGGGCGGGAGCGGTTTGCGGAAAATCACAAACAAGCTGCCGCGCGGCTCGAAGGCGAGGGGGAGCGTGGTGGTGGCGCCGGTTTCGCGGAAGACGAGGGCGTCGCGGTGGCGTCCGGTGGCGGCGTCCCAGATTTCGGGGATGCGTCCGCGTTGGCGGAGGGAGACGTCGAGGGTGGCGGCGTTTTCGGAGAGGTTGTGGAGAAAATAGATGTCGGTGTCGCCATCGGTGCGGTGGAGGAAGGCGGCGGTTTGTCGGGCGTCGGACGATTTCCATGCGACATCAGGTGTGGCGCCAATCGCGTCGAGGGCGGCGGCGGCGGTTTGGTTGCGGAAAACAAGGCCTTTGCCGAGGGCGCGTTTTCCGGTGGCGGCCGGGGCGTCGCCCCAGATTTCGGCGACGAGGGCGTCGAACGCGGCACGGTCGCGGATGTCGGCGAGGCCGGCGGGGAAGGACGGCGGGTTGCCGAGGAGCGCGGCGCCGCCGGCGACAAGCTGCCGCAGTTTGCGAAGGGTGGCGACGCTCGCGGACCATTTGCGGTCGAGGATGGGGGCGCCGGGGGTGACGAGGAGGCGGAAGGCGCCGGCCTTGGGGTGCGACAAGGTGCCGTCGTTGTTGACGGACATTTCGGCAAGTTCAACGGCGGTCGCGATTTGGTAATCGAAGCCCTCGGCAAGGGAGTCGGGGAGGTTGACGAGGCCGCCGTAGCCGAGGTCGTCGTCGGCGAGAAAACAGATGTCGGCGGCGACGCGGCCTTGTTGCAGGAGGAATTGGGAGCGTGAGAGATAGGCAATCCATGCGTCGGCGTTGGGCCACCAGGTATTGAGGCGTCCGATGTGGGTGCCGTAGCGTCCGAGGGAGAAGCCGGGGGCGGCCTCGTAGGGTTGGTGGGTGAGGGAGTGGAAGATGAACTTGTTGATGCCAAAGGAGAAGGCTTCGTCGCCGGCGCGCTTGAGGGAGTGCGGTGTGTTTTGCCATTTGCCGTCCTCGGGTTTGGCGGTGAAGGATTCGGCGGCGACGATGGGGGCGCCGTTAAAGGTTGCGGTGGAGACGGTTTGGCGGATGCGGGAGGCGCGGCTTTGTTTGCCGCCGGGCATCCAGAATTCGTTCATGGGGACGTCCACGAAGCGGTTCATCGGGGCGGGGTTGAGGGCACCGCCTTGCGACTCGGAGTAGAGCTTCAAGCCGTGCGCGTGCGCGAGGCGTTGCATGGTGCCGAAGTAGTTTTCGGCGATAAGGTTGTCAATGACGTCGCGGAAGTCGGCGAGGACGGCCTCGCTGGTTTGCTCGTCGGCGATGATGCGTCCGGTGAGGAGGGGGAGCCAGGGGATGAGGTCGTAGTTTTTGCGGGTGCGGAAGGCGGCGGGGAGGTTGGCGGTCCAGTTTTGGAAGCCGGCCTCGAAACTGTCGAAGAGGATGCCGTTAAAGGTTTTGCCAGCGAGCGGACCGGCGCGTCGGACGAGCGGGAGGATGGCGTGGTTGAATTGGAATTCGATGGCGGCGGGGTCGAGTTTGTCGGCTTCCAGGCCTTCGCCGCCCTCGGAGGCGGGGTGGTTGCCGACGCCGGTGGAGGTGAAGCCGAAACGGATGAGCGTCCATTCGCCGGGCGGCAGGGTGACGGTGATGTTTTCCGTTGCGGGATTGAGGGATGCGGTGAGGTCGAGGACGGCTTCGCGGGGGATGCCGGGGCGGTTGGCGGTGGCGCGGACGACGGGGCGGGCGCCCCATGCGATTTTGCGGTTGAGAAGGGCGTCCATGCGGGGGCTGTCGGCGGCGGGGACGGCGAGGAGGGCGATGTCGCGGTAGAAGGTGGGTTCGAGGGGGCGGGGTTGTTTGCGGAGTTTGCCGGGCATCTTGTCGCGGTTGCGCGGGACGGAAACGGAGAGCGGGGCGCCGGCGGAGGAGACTTTGGTTTCGCTCCATACAACGTGTTTCATGGAAAGCTCTTCCGTTATCCAAGGCCCACCGCTGGCGGACCAACCGGGGGTGTTCATTAGGTGAAACTCAAGGCCGAGTTCGGCGCAGCGGTGGATGGCGTGCTCCACGTGCGAGAACCAGTTTTCGGTGCCGTAGCGGACGGAGCCAGGCGGCATATAGACTTCGCAATCAAATAGTTGAACGCCACCGAGACCGGCGCGGGCGAAGGCGTCGAGGTCGGCGTCAATGCCGGTTTTGGTGACGGAGCCGTTGATCCAGTGCCACCAACCCATCGGGCGGGCGGAGAGCGGCGGCTTGTCGAAGCCGGAGTCAAGGGCGTCGGCGGACGCGAGGGCGGGAAGAAGAGCGAGGGAGAGCAGGGAGCGGAGGCGCATGGCTGGGGGCGAGGAAGTTGCGAGGGTTGAAAAGAGGCGGCGGGAGGGAAGCCGCCGCGAGGTGCAGCGTTGACACAGGCGGCGGGCACGCGGGGGAGCCAAGTTTTTTTCACCACAGAGCCACAGAGGACACAGAGTTTTTTATTATTTTAACTTTTAACTTTCGCGGTTTCGCGGCAACTTTTCGGCAATGAAAAAAAGACTCCTTCGCGCGAGCGTTTTCCTTTTTGCAACCGTCACGCTTTTTGTTCGCGCCGCCCCGCCCGCGGCCGATGACGCCGCCCCCACCGCTTCCGCGCGACAAGCTGCCGTGTTGAACGTCGCCACCTACAATCTCCGCGTCGCCCACGCGGACGACGAGAAATCCGGCAACGGATGGGGACTTCGCAAACCCGCGCTTCGCGACGTTATTCAAAGCATTGCCCCCGACATTCTTGGCACACAGGAAGGCAACGACCGCCAGCTTGCCGAACTCCTGCCGCTTCTTCCCGGCTACGCCTGCGAAAAAGCCCTTTACGCCGGCAAAAAAGGCAACGCCCACAACTGCGCCATCCTCTACAAATCCTCGCGGTTCAAC
>JAISTY010000143.1 GCA_031272375.1 Opitutaceae bacterium
CCATGCTCTACGTCGGCGACCGCGGCTGCCTCCCCCAACGCTGGGGCAACGGCCTCATCACAACCGACGGCGACACCGACCCTTATTCCGGGAGAATCGAGTGGGACCGCAACCTATACTACTATCTCAAACTCCAGCACGACAACATCTCCTGGATGGCCGGCAGCAACGAGAACGTCTATGGCCGCGAAGCCCTCTTCGGCCCCCTCTTCTGCCCCGCCGACACCCGCAAAACCACCGGCGCCCAAACCGACGCCGAATGGGACAAACTCACCGGCGGCGGCGGCTCCTGGGACGCCCGCGCCCCCTCCTACGCCATGAACATCTACCTCGCCGGCCAAAACAACATCGCCGGCCTCGGCTCCAACGGCCACACCCTCCGCATGGCCGAAATCACCCGCAACCCCATCCTCTTCATTGACGGCGCCTGGTTCATCACCACCCCCGACACCTCCGGCTACTACCCCGTCTACGGCACGACCGCCGGCGTCCGCTTCCGCCACGGCGCCGCCGTGGACGACTACGACATCCTCTGCCACAAGAGCCAGAAACCCGCCAAGGCCAAGGCCCACGGCCACGCCAACGCCATCCACCTCGACGGCTCCGTGACGAAATTCAGCGACAACCAGCTCCCCCTCGCCGGTCCCTACAAGAACCCCACCCGCGCCGGCGCCCAAAAAATAGGCGCCCTCAACGGCTTCGACCTCTGGATGCCCTGGGAGGAAGCCCAGCCTTGAACCGCCGCCCGACAACCCGCCGCCGTTTTTTCCCTCCAACCCAACCGACAACCCAACACGACAACCCAATGAAACCCGACACGCCAAAAACAACCCGCAAAAACCTCCTCGCCTGCCTCGCGCTGGCGGCTCTCGCCGCCTCCCTCCCGGCGGCGGAAGAAAAACCCGTCGTCTCCCTGCGCTCCCTCCTCGACGAGCAAATTGACCGCGACGCCCTCGCGCGCTTCCCCGACACGGACTTCACCGTCCGCCAGTTCAGCAGCGCCAACCCGAAATCCGTCGCCCCGGACCAGCCCGGATGGTTCGCCAACGGCGACAGCAGCCATTTCCTCCGCGAGGACAACTCCCGCGGACGCCGCGAATGGGTGCTCCTCGACCACGCCGGCCCCGGCGCGATCGTCCGCTTCTGGGTCACCGTCGCCTCCACCGACGGCAAAGGCATCCTCCGCGTCTATCTCGACGGCTCCGAAACCCCCGTCATCGAAGGCGGGGTGCTGAAGGTCTTGAGCGGCGGCAAACTCGCCCCTCCCCCGCTCTCCGCCTCCGTCTCGCCCCTGCGCGAATACCTCCGCCGCGGCCACAACCTCTACCTCCCCGTCCCCTACGCCAAACACTGCCTCGTCACCTACGAAAGCCCCACCGTCCGCCCGAAAACCAAACTCCCCGCCGGTCAGCGCGCCGAAAGCTTCTTCTACAACATCGAGGTCCGCCAATACCCGGAGAACACCCGCGTCGAAACCTTCTCCAACGACGTCCTCCGCGACGCCGCCGGCGCCATCGCCCGCAACAACGCCGCCCTCAAGGCCGGCCTCTCCGGCGTGGACGTCTCCGCCCTCGAAAAAATCCCCCTCGACGGCCTCCTCCCGCCCGGCGGCTCCAAGTCCTGGAAAATCACCGGCGCCAAGGCCGTCCGCCTCCTCTCCCTCAAAATCGCCGGTGCGGAAACCGCCCCCCAGAAACTCCGCTCCACCGTCCTCGAAATCCTCTTCGACGGCAGGGCGTCCGTCTGGTCGCCCGTCGGCGATTTCTTCGGCACCGGCTTCAAGTATTCCCCCGCCCAAACCTGGTTCACCGCCATCCGCCCCGGCGGCCTCATGCAGGCCGCATGGGTCATGCCCTTCCGCGAATCCTGCGAAATCCGCCTCCGCAACCTCGGCGAAGAAACCGTGGACGTCTCGGGACAAGCTGCCGTCTCCGATTGGAACTGGGGCGGAAACGACATGCTCTTCGGCGCCGGCTGGCACGAACTCAACCGCGTCCGCACCCGCCTCAACAACGACCACTTCGACGTCAACTACGCCACCCTTGAGGGTGAGGGCGTCCTCGTCGGCACCGGCGTCTCCCTCTTCAACACCGCCGACCGCTGGTGGGGCGAGGGCGACGAGAAAATCTTCATCGAGGGCGCACCCAAGCCCACCCACATCGGCACCGGCAGCGAGGATTACTACGGCTACGCCTGGTCCTGCGGCCTCTTCTTCGAGCACCCTTTCATCGCCCAGCCCGACGGCGCCGGCGCCGGCACCACCGGCCACGTTGTCAACACCCGCGTCCGCGCCCTCGACAAGCTGCCGTTCCACCGCCGCCTCCAGTTCGACATGGAGCTGTGGCACTGGGCCGACACCGTCATGAACTACGCCCCCAACGCCCAGTGGTATATGAAACCCGGCGGTCTCTCCAACCGCGGCCCCGAACCGGAGGCCGCCGCCGTCAAACTCCCCAAAAACCGCCGCGACCTGATACCGCTGAAACTCTCCACGCCCGGACGAATCGAATCGGACACCCTTGAGGCCGCCGTCAAAGGCGCCGGGACCCTCGACACGCAAAAGGGCGAAAAATACAGCGGCGGACGGCAGCTTATCTGGCG